>NZ_QKNZ01000075.1:0-26433 GCF_014156605.1 Flavobacterium sp. SOK18b | reverse complement strand
GTATCTGGAGTAACACAAGGCCCATTAGCCTTAGAGCCAAGAAAAAAAGCTATTAATGTAGGTACAGATTTAGCTAAGACTTTGGATATTCCAATTCTTTATTTTGATTTAGACAAGTCATTTATTCGTAAGGATGCGGCATTTGAGCTAGAAAAAGTATTAGCAGTGATGCAACAGTACCCAAAGATGACTATCGACATTAGATCACACACTGATTGTAGACAAACTGTTGCTTACAACCAGGCGCTATCTGATAGAAGAGCTAAATCAACGAAAGCCTGGTTGATCAAAAACGGTATAGCTGCTAGTAGATTAACCGCCAAAGGATACGGCGAATCACAGCTTGTAAACGATTGTGGATGTGAACCTACGAACAAATCAAACTGTACGGAGGCACAACATCAAGCCAATAGAAGAAGTGAGTTTATTATTGTATCGATGCAGTAAATCTTCTCTAAACAACAAAAAATCAAAAAAGGCTATCCTTAACGGGATAGCCTTTTTTGTTACTTGATAAAATTATAAAAAACCATAGGATAATTTTTCCTATGGTTTTAGTTTATACAGTTTTAATTCTTTCTGTTGATTATTATAGGGGCATTGTTTGATTTTTGATCTTCAATTTTGTTTTTTGGATTAGTAGATCTGTAATAATAAGAATCCTCATCAGAAGAGTCTTGATTGTTGCCATAGCCTACAGAGTTTGAATTTTGACCATAGTAGTATGCTTTTCCTCCTTTTACAGTACCTATCATGTCTATAATTTGTCCTCTACGGTTGTAGATGATTTCTAATCCGCCCACACGCTCTAGAGCAAATCTATTGTAAGTCATATAAACAGATCCTATTCGCTTCACTCGGTCATTAGCATCGTAATTGATAAATACATTACCTACTTGTCTCACACGACCTAGATTGTCATGTTCAATTCTCACACCATAATTGATAGGACGATTTTTATTAGGTGTTCCATACGTTTTATTGACTCTACTGTTTGAGTTTGCTTTGTAATACATCTCACTGCGAGTTGTTGGTCTGGTATTAAAATCCAGTTGACCATCAGGAAATATATAAAAAGCAATGCCTCTTTCTATGAATTCTACAGGTTCGTCATTGTCAAAAAGAGAAGACGATTTTATAATTACAGAGAAATCTTTTTTCTCTGTTGCGTTGGCAACACTACCTCCAAATACGAAGATACTAGCAACTAAAAGGGTAATTTTTTTCATGATACTTCTATTTTGAATTTTGCCTACTCTTGAGCTTTTCGGCTTTCGCTTTAACTGTTTAGTTGAATAGGGATATTCAAGTAGTGTGCCAAAAAAAAGTAGCTGTGATCAAGAATTAGTATTTTAAATGCTGTTATCGTAGTTTTAGCATCATGTAAATTACAGTATATCAATGGTATATAGAATTAATATTAAACTAAAAATATTTTCAAAAGAGTGGTTATTTTTAATTTTTTAAGCAAATAGAATCAAACTACTTATCAACACTGCTTAAAATTAACTTCTGTTACGAACACGCTTCAACTGATATTGAGTAATTTTGTAGCATGTACGCACTAGTAGATTGTAACAATTTTTATGCCTCATGCGAACGTGTTTTTCAGCCGAAATTCAACGGTAAACCTGTTGCAATCTTGTCTAATAATGACGGTTGTGTCATTTCACGTAGTAATGAGGCGAAGGCGGTAGGAATAGGAATGGGAGCGCCCGCTTTTCAAATAAAAGAAATTGTAAAACAGCATGATGTGCAATTATTTTCTTCAAATTATGCCTTGTATGGTGATTTGAGCAATCGAGTAATGAAGATTCTGGAGCAGTTTACACCAAATGTAGAGATTTATAGTATTGATGAAGCTTTTTTAAACTTTGACGGATTGTCAATTGAGGACTATCACCAGTATGGAATTCAAATGAAGAACCGAGTGCACAAATGGGTTGGTATTCCGGTTTGCATTGGCTTTGCCGAAACCAAAGCATTATCAAAAGTAGCTAATAAGATTGCTAAGAAATTCCAAGATAGAACGCAAGGTGTGTACATTATTGATAGCGAAGAAAAACGAGTTAAAGCACTTAAATGGACTAAGATTGAAGATGTCTGGGGCATAGGACATCGACTGAATAAGAAAATGAAAACTAGAAATATAGCAACCGGTCTTGACTTTACCGCGCCACAACATGAGGCTTGGATAAAGAAAGAAATGGGTGTACTGGGAATGCGTTTAAAGTATGAACTAGAAGGTAAATCAGTATTAGATCTAGAGCCTATTGCTACCCAAAAAAAGAGTATTGCTACTACCAGAAGTTTTCCTAAACAAATTGCGGAGTTTGATTTATTACGAGAGCGTGTAGCTACTTTTGCGGCGCAATGTGCCGAGAAATTACGTAAGCAAAAATCATGTTGTCACACCATAATAGTCATGCTACTTGTAGACAAACACAGCATACAAACATCTAAATATTATTTTAATTGCGCTGTAACATTGCCTTATGGGTCTAATTCTACATTGACCATTGCTAATGCTGCGATAGCCTTACTTAAAAAACTTCATGCAGGTAATGAGCACTTAAAATTTAAAAAAGCAGGTGTAATTGTTACTGAACTTATTGATGAAAATAAAAAACAGTTTGATCTTTTTGAGGAAGAAAACCCCAAACACTTGCAACTAATGAAAGTAATTGATGGGTTGAATGCTAAAATAGGGGACAAGAAAATAAAACTAGCATCGCAGAATTTAAGTTTGACCTGGAATATGAAACAAAACCATTTGTCACCTAGATACACCACCAGTTTTAAAGATATACTTGAAATAAAATGCCAGTAAATAAAACATCCAAACTTACTTTTTACTTTCCTGATTTTGAAAGTGAATTGCGCATTCCTTTTATAAACGAAGGGGTTTCAGCAGGATTTCCATCGCCAGCTGCTGATTTTATGGAAATGAGTATCGATTTGAATAAGCAATTGAGTGAAAACCCGCTGGCTACTTTTTATATTAAGGTCAAAGGAAACTCTATGATTGATGCAGGTATTGATGACAAGGATGTTCTTGTAGTGGATAGAAGTCTAGAACCACAAAACAATAAAATAGCTATTTGTTTCATTGATGGAGAGTTTACCGTAAAGCGAATGAAGGTAGAAAAAGATTGTTTGTATCTCATGCCAGAAAATCCAGATTATCCACCCATAAAAGTCACTGAGGAAAACGAACTCATCATTTGGGGGATTGTAACCTACGTGATTAAAAAGCTGTAAGTCATTTAATTTAAACTTAATTTTAAAAAAAACGACCTGCATCTATTAAGAGCAGGTCGTTTGTTATGATGTGAGAAGGTGTTAGTGTTTTGGAGTAACTCCGTCCTCATTTAATTCTCTGTGTTCGTAATCAGCAATCATTTCAGCTTCATAATTTACTTTTTGACCTTTAGAGAATTTAGCAATTAATTTCTCCATGATTTCATAAATTACAGGAACAATAATCAAGGTTAGGAATAATGAACTTATTAATCCACCAATAATTACCCATGCCAATCCATTTTTCCATTCGGCACCAGCGCCAGATGCTAATGCAATTGGGAACATACCAAATACCATCGCAATGGTTGTCATCAAAATTGGACGAAGACGTGCGTGATTCGCTTGAATTAATGCGGTTCTTATGCTCTCACCCGCAGCTCTTCGCTGATTGGTATAATCCACAAGCATAATCGCATTTTTACAAACCAGACCAATTAACATAATCACCCCAAGAATAGTAAAAATATTCAACGTATTATTGGTCAAAGCCAAGGCTAATAATGCTCCAATAAACGAAAGCGGAATAGCAAACAATACCACAAATGGGTGTACAAAACTATCGTATAACGAAACCATTACAAGGTAAACCAAGATAATTGCAGCCAATAAAGCAATTCCTAAGGTTCCAAAACCTTCTGTTTCATTCTCTTTTTGTCCCCCCCAAATATAGTCTACACCAACTGGTTTCTCCAACTTGTCAATTTTCTCTTCCCATTGTGATACAATCGTTCCAGAAGAGATACCAACATTTTGACCTTTAACAGTTACAGACGCTGTTTTGTCTCTACGCTCCAATTGGCTTGGACCAGAACCTTCAGTTACCGTTGCAAATTGATTTAACTTGATTTGTTGACCCATATCATTGATGAATATCAAGTTGCTTACATCGGCAATACTTTTTCTATCGAAAGCATTATACTTAATATTGATGTCGTATTCGTATTCTCCAGCTCTAAAACGTCCGTCTGTGTTTCCACTAAAAGCAGTTTGCATAGTCATACCTACGGTTTGTAAACTCAAACCAAGTGCGGCCATTTTATCTCTGTCTACTTTTACGCTTACTTCAGGATTTCCGTCCTCTACTGATAATTCAATTTCTGTTGCACCTGGAATAGAACGCAATTCTTTTTCGGCAGCAATAGCAAATTTCATAGCACTTTCTACATCTGGACCTGTTACAATAAGTCCTAAAGTAGCATCTTCAGCTGTTCCTAAAATACCTACGGGAACCGTTTTTACTTTGGCACCCACTAGTAATTTTTCTAATTTACGTTTGGTTTTTGCAGCGTAAACATTTGCAGGTTCATCACGTTGGTCTAATTCAACCATTTTCACGTTAATTTCTGCTTTATAAGCAGTTGATTGTGAAGCCCCCATACCACCACTAGTTTGACCCACAATAGTAAATTGACTGTGGACAAAATCTTCTTTATCTAAAAAGGCTTCTGCTTTTTGTGTCATAAAGTTGGTTTGTTCTAGCGAGGCATCTTTTGGCATTTCGATTTGAACTAAAAACTCACCACTATCAGATGCTGCAAAGAATTCACCACCAATAAATCCTGCTGGTACCAATGCAATTGAGCTGAAGAATAAAACTAAAACAATGGCAAGTGTTGTTTTATAATGATCCAAAGACCATGTCAGTAATCCTGAGATCCAGTTGATGAAACGGGTTAAGTAACTTTCAAAACCAAGAATGATTCGTCCAAAAAGGTTTTTACCTGTAATATGTTCTAATTTTCCGTATCTAGATGATAACCAAGGAATAATAGTAAACGAAGCAACTAATGACAACAAAGTGGATATAATTACCGTGACACAAAATTGCGTAATAATATTAGAAACCAGACCAGAACTCAATGCAATTGGTAAAAATACAACCACAATTACAAGTGTAATCGATACTACAGTTCCACCAATTTCGGCTGTACCATCATAAGCAGCTCGAACTTTGTTTTTGCCCATTTCCATGTGCCTGTAAATATTCTCTAAAACCACAATGGCGTCATCCACAAGAATACCTACAACGAGAGACAATCCTAACAAACTCATTAAGTTCAAGGTGTAACCCATTAAGTAAATCCCAATAAAAGTGGCAATTAACGAAGCAGGAATAGATACCATTACAATCAAGGAGTTTCGAATACTGTGCAAGAAAAACAGCATTACAAAAGCCACTAAAAGAACGGCAATAAGCAAATCGTGCACAACGGCATCAGCAGCTTCAAGGGTAAAAATTGTACTGTCTTTGGCAATTTCTAGTTTTAAATCGGCAGCTTTATATTCGCCTTCCAGTTTCGCAATTGTTTTTACCAACTCTTCACTAACCGCAACCGCATTGGCATCAGATTGTTTGATGATTTGTAAAATAATCGCACTTTTCTGATTCACACGAGCTACTTTCTCTGTAATTTTTTGGGTATCTTGGACATCAGCAATATCGCCTAAACGAACTTGGATTCCGCCTCGTGAGGAAACAATTAAGTTTCTTAATTCTTCTACATTTTTATATTTTCCAGCTAAACGAATTAATATTTTTTGTTCTCTAGTTTGAATATTTCCTGTAGGGAAATCTAAGTTAGAAGATAAAATATTTTGTTGCACCTGAGGAATTGAGAGTCCGTAGGCTTGCATTTTTACGGCATCAAGGTTTACTTGAATTTCTCTTTCTTGTCCACCGGTAATATTTACTTGAGCTACTCCTGGCACACGAGAAAGTACCGGTGCAAGTTTCTTGTCTATTAAGTCGTAAAAAGCAACTTCGTCCATTTTTCCGTTGGCACCAATGGTCATAATTGGTAAATCGCTCAACGAAAACTTGTTTAATGAAGGCGCTTGCGCATCATCTGGTAAGTCATTGATGATGGCATTTATTTTACGCTGCGCATCATTCATAGAAATATTTACATCAGCATTAGATGTTAATGTTATCGAAACCGAAGATAAACTTTCAAAAGACTTAGAATCAATTTTTTTGATGTTTTCCAGAGATGAAATTGCGTCTTCAATTTTCTTGGTAACGGTATTTTCGACCTCACTAGGTGATGCTCCGGGATAAACCGTTGCAATCGAAATCACGTTGGTTTCAAATTTCGGGATCAACTCATAGCCTAATTGGCTGTAACTGAACAGTCCTCCTAATGTTAGAATCGTAAATAATACAATGACTAACGACGGACGTTTTATGGATATTTCTGCTAATTTCATACGTTTTTTTTCTTTATGGCTTTAAGACTTTCGACTTTAAGACTTATTTAATAACCTCCACTTTGCTTCCGTCTTGCAAATTGATTTGTCCGGTTACAATTACTTGCTCACCATCTTCAAGGCCGTTTAAGATCTCTACTTTATCGCCTAGAATTCTACCAGCAGTTACTTTTTTTAACTTGGCAGTTCCATTTTCAATTACAAATATTTGGTTACTACTCACACTACCTACAAAAGCATTTCTTGGAACAATTTTCAAAGCTTGTTTTTGTTGGTTTGATGCAAAAGCAGCGGTACCGTACATTCCTGCTTTTAGGTCTTTGTTAGCGTTGTTTGTAATTTCTATTTCAACAGGGAAGTTTAAAGTTTCATCCGCTTTTGCAGCAATGAAAGTTATTTTTCCTGAAAAAGTTTTGTCTGGATATACACTGGCAACTACAGTAGTAGCAGTTCCTACTCTTAATCCAGCTACTTGACTTTCGTTTACGTTAACTTTCAATTTTAACTTCGATACGTTTACAATATCAAATAATTGTGTTGCAGGCATTCCAGTAATGATAGAACCTACTTCAATGTGTTTTTTATTGATAAACCCACTTATTGGTGCCTTGATTCTAGTATCCCCTACGTTAATGTTAGCTTGAGTCAATTGTGACTTAGCATTTACCATTTGTAATTTGGCTTGGTCTAGTTGTTGCTTGGTTACACCACCGGTTTTAAATGCATTTTCAAATCGGTTGTAATCAGCAACAGCGTTTTGATAAATGGCATTTGCGTTTTGAGCATTTACATTCACCACATCACTACGCACAATAGCAAGAGTTTGTCCTACGCTTACGTAGTCACCTTCTTTGGCCAATATTTTGGTTATTTTACCTGACTTTTCTGCTGAAAATTTTAATTCTTGAACTGGTTCAAAATTTCCGTTAGAAACAAAGTCAAGAGAAACTTCTTCTGTTTTAACCACATCAGTTCTCACGGATATCGTTGCATTTTTCTCAGCTACAATCGCAGTTTTAGCTTCGTTCTCTTTTTTGTTATTGGTAAGTACGTAAGCAATAATTCCTAGAGAGGCAGCAATTACAACTACGGTTATGATAATTTTTTTCATTTTGATTATTTATTGGTTAATGTTTTTAGTTCTCCTTTTGCTTTAATTAATTGTATTTCGGCTAATTTATATTCTAATAGCGCTGTAGTGTAATTGTTTTGGGCAACAACAAGTTCACTTTCTGCTTCAAGTAGATCCGTTAATGATGCTAGGCCTTGAGTATAGTTGTTGTTAGTATTGGTCAAGACTTCTTGCGCTAGTTTCGCGTTTTCTTTTTGATTGTTGATGGACACAATGCTATTCTCGATTTGTGTTCTAGCGTTGGTATATTGTAAATCCAATGCCAGTTTCGTTTCTTCCAAATCTACTTTTATAGAAGCAAGTTTGTTATCAGCTTGGCTTACTCTTGATTTTGTTCCAAATCCTGAAAAGATTGGGATGCGTAAATTTAAGCCTACCGAAGCAAAATCAGACCAGTACACTCCATCTGATGGTTTCTTGAACCAAGGCATCTCTGGACCTTGACCAATGAAGTTATATCCTCCAGTAAGTGATAAACTTGGGTAATAGGCAGCCTCTATAGATTTTTTTTGGTACTCCAATAATTGTTCGTTCTTTTTAAGCAATAAATATTCGGTTCTTGTTGTTGTATCTGGAGTCAGTGAAAGAGCATTTGGAGTAATTTCGAATTCCGTTTCTGGAATAGAAATGCGAGTATCCATTGGTAAACCCATAAAAAATTTCAGTGCATTTTCTTGCAGTGTAACGGCATTTATGGTTTGCTGACGTAGCGTATTGATGTTAGATATACGAACTAAAGTTCTGTCTAAGTCAATTTTTTTAGCCAATCCGTTATCGTATTGTCCTTTTATGATGTCCTTAACTTTTGTGGTGTTTTTAAGGTTGTTGTCTAGTACCGTTAAGTTTTGGCGTGTTACGTAAACTTGGTAGTACGCATTGGCTACACGCTCTATAACTTGCTCTTCGGTTAATTGTGCGTTTATTTGGTAAAACTCACGAGTTGATTTTGCCGCCTTCAAACCTACAAATACAGCTTGGTCGTATAAGGCTTGATTAAGGGAAACTCCTGCAGTTGAGCTCCATTTTTGACCAAAAGCAGCTTGAATTGTAGTTCCAGGTTGACCGAATCCAGCTCCGTCAATTACGGTAGTTTGTAAAATTGGGTTGTAATTTAAGCTACCATTTGCTGCAATTTGAGGCAAAGCCCTTGAACGAACTTCTTGAATTTCGTATTCTCCTTTTTCTACTTGTAATCTTGCCTTTTTTGCATCGGCTTTATTCTCCAATGCGTATACGATTGCGTCTTGTAATGTAAGGCTTTTTATTTCTTGTGCATTGATGCTTAAAGAAAGCAGCACGGTCATTAGTATAATTGTTTTTCTCATTTTATAAGCTTGATTTGATTAAATTTTTTTCTAATTCTAGTATGCCCTTTTCTGTTGCCATTGCTCTAGTATGGTATTGTAGTGCTTCCATTTCAAGCGCAAAGGCTTCTCGTTCTGACCTAATATTTTCGTTAATCGAAAAAATTAACATGTAATAAAACTTGACATATGCATCTACATTTAGGTCTTTGCGGTATAAACCTTGGGCTATTCCTTTTTCAATATTTTTCCTAAAACAGGACTCGCACATTTCTACTTGGTCGGATAACACTTTTTGGTACACCTCAGGGTAGTGCTTTTTTAATTGGTAAACTGGTGAAGTATCAGTAGACTTAAACATGTTTTCAAACATCCGTCTGATTTCAAAATTCTCTTCAATGGCATTAAAATCTTGAGAGGTTATCGTGTTTATGATCGTGTTTACTTCAGTATGAATTACTTGAACACTTTCTTCTATGAGTAACTCTTTATTAGCAAAATACTTGTAAATTGTTTTTTTTGAAATACACATTTCGCCTGCAATATCATCCATAGTGATACTCTTGAAACCCAGTTTCAAAAACATTTCCTTAGCTTTAGATATGATTTTCTCTTTCATTTTAATTGTGCAATTATAGTTGGTTTTTTGGAGCTAATAGACGCTCAACGTCTGTTTAAATTCTATGCAAAGATACAGCGGAAACTTTAGAAACTAAATAAGTTTCCGTTTTATTAGTAATTATTTAACGTTAGCTTTTCATAATTGGCTATACTGTAAATTCTAGATTGGCAATTAACTTAATATCCTGACCTAGAGCAAGTCCGCTTGCTTGTTGAAATGAATTTTGCGTCAAGCCAAAATCTTTGCGATTGATATTTGCTGTGATTTCAAAAGCAGCTTTTTTGTTGCCATTGTAAGCGTTAATTCCAATAAATTCTGCGTCAAGTTCTACTGATTTGGTGATATTTTTAATGGTTAGATTTCCTTTTAAGAAATTGATATTAGGAGTAACTTTTTCAAATGAAGTAGATTTAAAGCTAATCAATGGATATTCCTTTACATTAAAGAAATCATTCATCTTTAAGTGATTGTCTATTTGTTCTAATGTAGCGTCTCTGCTATTTACATCTAGTGAAAAAGCGATTGATGCATCGGCTATTTCATTATTATCTATGTCAATATGACCGTCAAATTCATTGATGCTGCCCGCTAAATACGCAATGATAGAGTGTCTCATTTTAATAAGAACATCAGATTGATTCGAGTCAATGGTCCAAGTGGTTTTCATAAGGATTTGAATATGTTAAATTAGAAAAGAAAGCAACAATGTTTTCAATTGGGAAAGTAGATAACTGAAGCAGTCAATTTCGAGTGCAAATGTAAGACGGAAACTTTAAATACCAAATAAGTTTCCTGAGTATTTAGATTTATTTAACGTTTGAGTAACTTTAACATTTTAGCTAGTTTGAAGTTTTTTGAGTTTCTTTGCGGATATAAAGTTCAAAAGTTGGGATATTTTGTATTCCTTTTTTAATTTTAAACGCTAAACAAAACAACAATGCACAATATCGTTCAATATCAAGAGTTCCTTTCTGCTTATTTGCAATCTCAATATGAAACCAAAGAACCAAGGAATTTATATGAGCCTATTCATTATATTTTAGATTTAGGTGGTAAAAGAATGCGTCCGGTGCTTACTTTGATGAGTGCTGAGATTTTTGATGCCGATTATAAAAAAGCACTTCCAGCAGCTTTAGCAGTGGAGGTTTTTCATAATTTCTCTCTGGTGCATGATGATATTATGGATGATGCTCCTTTGCGTAGAGGTCATGAAACGGTGCATGAAAAATGGAATATCAATACTGGTATCTTGTCTGGTGATGCAATGTTAATTCTTGCCTATCAGTATTTTGAGCAATACGAGCCGTTGATTTTTAGAGATTTAGCCAAGTTATTTAGCAAAACAGCTCTTGAAGTTTGCGAAGGGCAACAATGGGATGTTGATTTTGAAGATCGTACAGATGTTACCATTCCTGAATATTTAAAAATGATTCAGTATAAAACAGCTGTTTTAGTGGCAGCAGCCATGAAAATGGGAGCAATTATTGCCGAAACTTCAGCTGAAAATGCAAATTTAATTTATGATTTTGGTCTTAATTTAGGATTGGCTTTCCAATTGCAAGATGACTTTTTAGACGCTTTTGGAAACCCAGAAACCTTTGGAAAACAAGTTGGCGGAGATATCATTGAAAACAAAAAAACCTATTTATATCTTAAAGCAGTTGCATTTTCAAATGAAAAAGAAGCGCAGGAATTGAAAAGTTTATTTTCGATTCAGCCTGAAGATAATACCGATAAAATTGAACGAGTTAAAGCCCTTTTTAATAGTTCTGGTGCGTCCAAAGCTACTCAGGATGCTATTCAAGAATTTACGTTTAAGGCATTCCAAACGCTGGACAAAATGAATATCAGTATCGAGAAAAAGGAAATGCTGAGAGCTTTTGGTGAAAACCTGATGGGTAGAAAGGTTTAAAAAACCAACGGCAATAGCGAATCAAAATTTAAAAATACTTTTGAAAAATTGACTTTAAGTTTGGTTGTCTAGGATTAATACTGATTTTAAAATTGACATTGAAATTTTTAAATATATGTTTGTAGCGCCTAAAAACACCGATTTACTACTTTCTGAAGCAGAAGGAGATAACTTGTATTTAAAGTTAATTGAACAAATGAATAAGGATTTCAATTTAGCAAATGAAGCGGTTGATTTTCCTTTGAGTATTTCTCCTAATGAATTAAAGCTGGAATTGCATGAAAAAATCTACAGACTCATTCAATACAAATTTGCTGAATACCTCAATTTACTTTATATAATTGATGTATCAGAAGATGAAATCAAAAAACTAGATGGATCTGATTTGGTAATTCTAGCTGAACAAGTTGCTTTCTTAATTCTAAAAAGAGAATGGCAAAAAGTATGGTTTAAAAACAAATACAAGTAAAGCCCTCACAGCAACTGTTTAAGAAAACTAAAAATACAACCTTACAAAAGGCATAAAACGGTTTCCGTAAATATTGTTTTCATCACCTAGCACATTATACCGAACTCCAATAGTTGCAAATCCAGAGCGATAACCCGCTCCCAAGAATAGACCCGTGTTCCAGAAACTTTGAGAATTACTGTTAGATCCGTCTAAATTAACGTTTACTCTGAGTTGTTCTAATTCTGCCGATAATTGAATTTCCGGTAAAGGATTTAAAAGCCCAATAACACTCCCGCCATACAAGTGTGAGGCAAAGCTATTTTGTTGTTTTAAGTATTTATACTGCAAGCCAAGTCCTATAGAACCATATTCATTTACATTATAAATGGCGCTGGGTGCCAAAGAAATATCTGTAAATCCCGATCCGAAGCCAAGACCTATTCCGCCGCCAAATTGTACTTTATCCCAAAATTGTGGCTCTTTTGGAGTAGATGTATTGTCTTGCTGTGCCTTAACTTCATTTAAAAAAAACAAGGCAAATAATACAAAAAGGTTTCTAAAACGATTGAAAAAACATTTCATAGCTATAAGTTTTTAGTTTTTTAACAATATTCAACGTAAAAGTATCTTAAAATAAATTATAAATTTATTGTATTATCGTACTTTTGCCAAACTATTTTAACAAAAAAGTATATTCACTACATATTATGGATAGGTTTTCATTTTTAAACGCAGCACACACCGAATTTTTTGCACAGTTATACGATCAATATTTAGAGAATCCAGATAGCGTTGAGCCAAGTTGGAGAAGTTTTTTTCAAGGTTTTGACTTTGGGATGACGACTTACAATGAGGAAAATCCAGTAGCACAATTGGCAAATTTTGCCTCGACCAATACTGATGTAAGTCTGGTTTCTGATAAACTCCAAAAAGAATTTAATGTTCTTAAGCTAATCGATGGGTATCGTACACGAGGACATTTGTTTACAAAAACAAATCCTGTTAGAGCAAGACGTACCGTATCTCCTACACTTGATATTGTTAATTTTGGTTTGTCATCATCAGATTTGAATACTGTTTTTGATGCTGCAAAAGCGATAAATATCCAACCGTGTACACTTCAAGAAATTATTACACATTTAGATACAATATATTGTCAGCACATCGGTATTGAGTATATGTATATTCGTAAACCTGAAGTGGTAGAGTGGATCCAGAAAAAACTTGGGGTAAATGATAATCAACCTAAGTTTTCTAACGATGAGAAAAAAGCAATTTTAAATAAACTGAATCAAGCAGTGTCTTTTGAAAACTTTTTGCATACCAAATATGTGGGACAAAAACGTTTTTCATTAGAAGGTGGTGAGTCAATCATACCAGCACTTGATGCGCTTATTGAGAAAGCAGCAGAGAAAGGTGTAGAGCAATTTGTAATGGGGATGGCCCACCGTGGTCGTCTTAATGTTTTGGCTAATATTTTTGGTAAATCAACCCAAGATATTTTTGGTGAATTTGATGGTAAAGATTATGATCAGGAGTATTTTGATGGAGATGTAAAATACCATTTAGGTTTAACGGCTGATAAAGTAACAAGTACTGGCAAAAAAATAAACATTAATTTGGCGCCAAATCCTTCACACCTTGAGACCGTAGGAGCAGTTATTGAAGGTATTACGCGTGCCAAACAAGATAAATATTTCCCAGACGATTTCTCTAAAGTTTTGCCTATTGCAGTTCATGGTGATGCTGCCATTGCAGGTCAAGGAATTTTGTATGAAATTGTTCAAATGGCGCAACTTGATGGGTATAAAACAGGCGGAACCATTCACATTGTGATCAACAACCAAGTAGGTTTTACTACAAACTATCTTGATGCCCGTTCTTCTACATATTGTACCGATGTTGCAAAGGTTACACTCTCACCAGTATTGCATGTAAATGCCGATGATGCTGAGTCTGTAGTACACGCTATGCAGTTTGCATTAGATTTCCGTATGCAATTTGGGTGTGATGTATTTATTGATTTATTAGGATATAGAAAATACGGTCATAATGAAGGTGACGAACCTCGTTTTACACAACCCGTTTTATATAAAATTATTGCCAAGCACAAGAATCCAAGAGATTTGTATACTGAAAAGTTACTTTCTGAAGGTGTTATAAACGCTGATTTAGTTAAAACTTTAGAGAAAGAATACAAAGACGATCTGGATCAAAACTTAGAGGCTTCCCGTAAAAAAGATTTAACAATCATCACTCCGTTCATGCAAAACGAATGGGATGGATTCAAGCAGGTGTCAAATGATGTGATGCTTCAAAAAGTAGATACCAAGGTTGATAAAGCAACTTTAGACTCTATTATTTCAACCGTATCAAGTTTACCAACAGACAAAAAATTCCTTAATAAAATTACAAAAATTGTTACCGATAGAAAAACTGTCTATGATAACAATACTATTGACTGGGGAACTGCAGAAACTCTTGCTTATGGATCATTATTAACAGAAGGTTATGATGTTCGAATTTCAGGACAAGATGTTGAGCGTGGTACTTTTTCACACCGTCACGCAGTAGTAAAAGTTGAGGACTCAGAGGAAGAAGTAGTTTTATTGGATCACATCCAAAACAAAAAAGGAAAATTTCGTATTTTCAATTCATTACTTTCAGAGTACGGTGTACTTGGTTTTGATTATGGGTATGCACTAGCAAATCCAAATGCACTTACCATTTGGGAAGCACAATTTGGGGATTTCTCCAATGGAGCTCAAATCATGATTGACCAATACATTTCATGTGGCGAAGACAAATGGAACAACCAGAACGGTATTGTTTTATTGTTGCCTCATGGTTATGAAGGGCAAGGAGCAGAGCACTCATCGGCAAGAATGGAACGTTATTTACAACTTTGCGCACGTCACAACATGTACGTTGCCGATTGTACTACGCCAGCCAACTTTTTTCACTTGTTGAGAAGACAAATGAAAACCAATTTCCGTAAGCCGCTAGTTGTGTTTTCACCAAAAAGTTTATTGCGTGATCCAAGATGTGTTTCTACAGTTGAAGAGTTAGCCAATGGAGAATTTCAAGAAACTATAGATGACGCTACAGTAAACAAAGCTGAGGTAAAAACCCTAGTATTCTGTACAGGTAAATTTTACTATGATATTGTAGCCGAAAGAACCAACAACGGTCGTAATGACGTTGCAGTAGTTCGTGTGGAGCAATTGTTTCCACTGCCAGTTGAACAATTGAAAGCAATCATTGCACAGTATCCAAATGCAGATGATTATGTTTGGGCGCAAGAAGAGCCAAAAAACATGGGAGCTTATAGTTATATGCTAATGAACTTTGATTTGGTAAAATGGAGATTAGCATCTCTAAAAGCCTATGCAGCACCAGCAGCAGGAAGTTACACTAGAGCAAAAAGACGTCACGCTGATGCAATTAGAATGGTATTTGACAAAAATTTATTTAGATAAAAAATAGTTTAAAGTTTAAGGTTTAAAGCTACTTTTGGGTGACTTTGAACTTTAAACAATTCACACCTTAAACAATAACAAAGATGATTTTAGAAATGAAAGTCCCTTCGCCAGGGGAATCTATAAAAGAAGTTGAAATTGCAACTTGGTTAGTAAAAGATGGAGATTATGTAGAAAAAGATCAAGCAATTGCTGAAGTTGATTCAGACAAAGCAACACTTGAATTGCCAGCTGAAGCTAGCGGAATCATTACATTAAAAGCAGAAGAAGGTGATGCTGTAGCAGTAGGAGCAGTAGTTTGTTTGATTGATACAAGTGCTGCAAAACCATCAGGCGATGCACCAGCTGCAGCAGTTGATCCCGAGACTTCGGGACCAAAAGCAGTTGTAGAAACTGTAGCTCCAAAAGCGGCACCAGTGGCACAAACACCACCATCAGCAGCTGAAGGACATGCATCTCCAGCAGCAAGAAAAATATTAGACGAAAAAAATATAGCGCCAACTACTGTCTCTGGTACAGGTAAAGGCGGAAGAATTACAAAAGAAGATGCTGTAAATGCAGTGCCATCAATGGGAACTCCTACTGGAGGATCTAGAGGTACAGAGCGTACAAAGTTATCAATGTTGCGTCGTAAAGTGGCTGAAAGATTAGTTGCTGCTAAAAACGAAACAGCCATGTTGACTACTTTTAATGAAGTAAACATGACACCGATCAACTTGATTCGTAATGAATATAAAGACGCTTTCAAAGCTAAACATGGTGGGGTAGGATTAGGTTACATGTCATTTTTTACAAAAGCAGTAACAAGAGCATTACAATTATATCCAGACGTTAACTCTATGATGGATGGCGATCATAAAATAGCTTTCGATTTTTGCGATATTTCAATTGCAGTTTCAGGACCAAAAGGATTAATGGTTCCTGTGGTTCGTAATGCAGAGAACTTGACTTTCCGTGGAGTTGAAGCTGATATTAAAAGATTAGCAATCAAAGCGCGTGATGGTCAAATTACAGTAGATGATATGACTGGTGGAACATTTACAATCACTAATGGTGGTGTATTTGGTTCTATGTTGTCAACTCCAATTATCAACCCACCACAATCAGGGATTCTAGGAATGCACAACATTATTGAGCGTCCAATTGCTGTAAATGGTAAAGTTGAAATTCACCCAATGATGTATGTGGCACTTTCTTATGACCACAGAATTATTGATGGTCGTGAGTCTGTTGGTTTCTTAGTAGCAGTAAAAGAAGCTTTAGAAAACCCAATGGAATTATTGATGGATAACAATCCTAAAAAAGCATTGGAATTGTAATTACAAAGAATACAATTTTTCGAAATAAAAGAAAAACCCGACTTGTACTCAAGTCGGGTTTTTTGATGGTGTATATTTACTTAGTTTTTATAATTTTTACTGTTTTTTTAACTCCATCTGATGTTACTTTTAAAAAATAAATACCTGCAGAGAAATTAGATAAATCAATTTCAGCACTCAGACTATTAGGTTTCTGGGTTAAAATTGTTTCTCCTTTGATAGAAATAAATGTTACTTCATCAATAACAGCATCATTTGAAATTGAAATAACGTTTTTCACGGGATTTGGATAAAAAGAAAAGTTTTTGAATGCCAATTCATCTATACCCAACGTGCTAGATTTTACAGTTACCGCTAGTCTTTGCACGCTTTCAATTCCGTTTATCGTTTGTGATGCATAATAAGTGGTTCCATCCACAATAACAGTGGTTAATGGCAAAGGAACTTGGCTTGTTTTATTTGTTTTTCCAGCCAATGGATTCTGATTCAAATACCATTTAATATTTTGACCTTCAACGACAAGATCTGCCAATGTTTGACCGGCCTTGAATTCTATGGTCAATTTGGGTTGTCCATTTATCAGTGGAGATGGCGTATTTACAACAATTGGATTTTGGGTTATACATCCATTATTATCTCTTATAGTAACTACGTAATTTCCTGGAACTAGATTATTAAAGGTATTATTAACTTGGAAAACCTGTCCATTATCTAATGAATATGAATAAGGAGGTACCCCGCCTGATGCAGTTACTGTTACAGATTGATTGCTGCTCACAGTTGTGGCTGTTAAAGCAAGAGGTTCGGTTATGGTTGCTGTTGCAGTAGCCATGCAATTACTAGAATCTGTTACGGTGATAACGTGTGTTCCAGCTGATAAGCCTGTAAATACAGTACTGGCCTGGCTAGGTCCGTTATTTAATGAATACTTGTAAGGTATAGTACCTCCGGCTGTAATGACGGTAATAGAGCCATCCGCATTACCGCTACAATTTACGGATGTACTAGTAGCAGTAATTACAATAGGAGTTGGTTGAGCAATTGTTACTACAGTATTAACTATATTTAAGCAACCAATGGCATCTTTTACGTCGAAAGAGTAGCTGCCTGGAATTAAGTTATTAAAAACATTATTTGGTGTAAATACACTTCCATTTTTAGAATACGTGTATGGAGGCGTGCCTCCTGTCGCACTAACGGTCACAGAGCCATTGTTTATGCAATCTATTTGTTTAATGATCGCAGTAGGAATAAGAGCGGTGTTTACTATCAAATTAAAATAATTTGTGGTAATGTTGCCAAGGTTATTAATTCTTGCATAAATAGTTTGAGAAGTCACGCCGTTAACTGGAGCAGCTGTAATGGTAAAACTGGTAGGGTTAGAGATTGTATTGGTGCCACTTAATGCATCTGCGGCTGCAAGATGATACGTTACCGTAGTTTGAGTAGGGTTTAAATTCCCAATCAGTAAAGAGTAGTTTTGTGTTAAATTAAAAATTTTAGTGCCTGCACAATTAGTCAAATTAGCAACTTGAGCGTAAAAACTCAACGACGTGAATAAAAAAAAGGAAAGTAAAATTTTCTTCATAATTGAGTAGGTATTAGAAGTATTATAAAAAAGTAGTTATCCAATTTTTTAAACACATTATTTTAACAAATATAAGCAATTGTTAAAGTAGTCAATGATTCCTTTTCCTTTCATCAAGATATCAGCACCTATTATTCCGTGAACGGGTTTGGCTTTGTGGGCCAATAAAGCCGTATTTACGTGTGATAAATCAAAAATTACGAGGTTGAAATGGTTGTCTTTCCATGTACCTAATTGGAGTTTGTTTTTCAAAGCCAGTTGGGTTTCCATGCCTGTGGCACCGGCACCAGAGGCCTTGGTTTCTGAACTCTTAGGTTGTAATTGAAATGTTGATACACTTTCAAAACCAATGCAGCTGTTTGATGCGCCAGTGTCTAGGATAAAGTTTCCCTTAACCCCATTGATTTTTGCTTTGATCAAAAGGTGTTGCGTTTTTGTAATCTTAAATTTTATTTTTTTGTATTTTTCTTTTTTAAGAGTATTGTGGAGATTCTTCATCTAGGCTAAATTTATTTCAGTCATTTTTTCTGTTTTACAAAGATACATGGAGTTGTTGAAGGAATTGTAAGGATCTTTTTCTTAAGGACAAATTTATGAATAAATTTTATTAAAGGTCTGACATCAATTTTCACCAATTTAGTTTTTGGAAATTGGAATCAAAAAGGTTGAATTAAGTATTTGATTTGGTAATACTTTTATGCTTGAAGAAAATTTTAGAAACAAAAAAAGTGACAAATAAATTGTCACTTTTAAATTAAATCAAAATTTAATGTTTAGCCTTGTTTCTCTAGTTCGTTTTCCACAGATTTATAGCGCCATAAGTACTACTAGCTACAACGGTTTGGTCATCAGGACTAAAGCAAACTGATTTTACATAGTTTTTATGGCCAACTAGTATTTTTAAAAGTTTACCTGTAGAGATTTCCCATATTTTCACCGAATGATCAAAATTTCCTGTGACTAATTTTAGCCCGTCGTGGCTTATGGCTAAACAATCTATACTTTGACCATCTATAATAGTATGAATAAGTGTGCCATCGTTAGCGTTCCACATTTTAATAATTCCTTGATAGGGCTCTTTGTTAAATCCACCAGTAATTATTGTCTTGCCATCAGAGGTGAACGAAGCATCTGTAGCATATTCTACGTCTTTTTGATAATTATGAATGTCAAAATTGCGTATTTTAGTTCCGCTGTTTGTATCCCAAAGTGAAATTTCTTGATTGTCAGCAACCGTAATAAGAGATTGATTATCAGGACTAAATTCAAGAGAAATTATAGGGCTTGTTCTGGATATTGGTATTAAAATTTCCTTGCTTGAATTTGTATCACAGATTGATATTGATCCATAAGTGCCCAATGCTATTAAATTTCCATTGGGACTAAATGCAAGAGAATAAATACCTGCAGTTTTTTGACTTACTCTTTTCATTACTTTCCCTAGAGCAATATCCCAAAGTTTTGGTAATGAACTTTTTTGACCAGAGATAAACGTTTTCCCATCTGGACTGTAAGCAACTCCAGTTACTGGATAAACCACACCTGAACTTACTTTTTCTGCAGGAAAATTATTAATTTCTTTCCTTGTTGCAATATCCCAAAAGCGGATGGTCCCGTCATCGCCAGACGAAAGTATTTGTTTTCCATCAGGGCTCACACAAACGGTATTAATGGTGAAAGCATTATTGGTAGAAAGCGTTGCAAAAGGACTTATTTGAGGTGCAATTATTACTTTTGAAATAATTGCTTTTTTGACTGTTTTAGTCTTTTTCTTCTGTGCCTGAATTTGGGTTACTCCAAATAACAAAAGGAATAGAACGAGAGTTTTTTTCATGGTTTCTTGTAAATTAGTAAAACGGATTCGCTAAATGAACCCGTTTTAGAATTAATAAATTATTTGCTACTATTTTACAATCTCAATAGCTCCAATAGTTATATCTGGTTTTGGTATTGCACCATTTACCATTCGAGCATTACTTGTTCCTAAAGGAAATGATTGAGTTTGTCTTAACCATACACCACAACATTTTACATAATGGGTAATTTTAAAACAGCTATTATTTGGAATCCCTCCATAAAAAAGCTGTAAGGTGGTGTAGTACCAGCAGTTGCTCCTGTACCAATTAGTGATAAGGCACCAGCACTTGTAACATGTGTTCCTGCCAGAACAGAACCATTAACAATGTTATTTAATAAAATTGGAGCAGCAGGAATAATACAATTTGGATAAGAACCATTGTAATCAATACTCCAGTAATGCTCGGTACCTGTAGTAGTAGTTGGCACTGCACTAATATTAAATAGTCCATTAGGCATTTGTACTATTGATGTTAAAAATGATGGAGAACAATTCTGTGGAGCAAGTGCCGTAATTATTTTGGTGCTTGTATATCGTTTTTTCCCGCAACTAATAGTTAGACTCAATGTGTATGATCCTGCAGGTATTGAATTGAAAGTAATGTTAGTTGTGCCTTGACCACTAAATGGTAAGGAAGGCGAAACTGCCCATGTTGTGGTGGCTCCAGGACAATTTGAAGTAGAATATTGTGCTGATGTACCACATTCTACTTTTTCTAAACCTGCTATTTGAGGTTTTGTTGGCAAATTATAGGCTTTGTCACAACAGAAACAATCTTTAGGAGTATTGCTATCCCATGTTCCTTCTTCGTCTTTTGGGTTTCCATTATCTACAATTTGACCGTCAGCAGTTTTGCATTGTCAACAAAAATTATCAAAATTTATTATTTCGGATGGATCACCATTGTAGTCTGTTCCCAAGGCAAAACCGGTTACATTCTGTATGAGATTGTCCCAAGCAGTACAAGCAGCAGCCCCGGTAAGCTTTCCGGTTTCATTAACAATTTCCCATTGTCCGAAAGAGTTGGATGGTAGTTGACCTCCTGAGGAAAGGCCTATTGGTAATGACCATGTCTTCCATGTACCATTTCCAATTACAGGAAATGAAGGATTGGGAATCAGCCAAGCTCTTAAATAATGAGTTCCAAAAGATACCCCAGAACCTGTACTAACAATTGGTGAACCTTGATATAAAAATCCAATTGGTGCTCTTGCTGTAGGCATACCAGCAGATACATTATATTGAGCCATATAGTTATAACTTAGGCATTGTCCAAAACCTTTAGTTATCCAGTTTCCTGAAAAATCAATATAATTTATTACGAAAGATGGACCGCTTCCGTCTTGAAGTTTTAAGTAATTTTTATGTTGTAAGTCAGCTCCTTTTGTAACGGTTGAGTAAAATGGTATCCAATTGTTAAAATTGTAATTTCCTTCATGGTCAATACATGTTTGCGCTTGCAAACTTTGCCCTAAAAAAAGAATAATTATAATTATTTTTAATTTTTCTGTAATGTTTCTCATAATGATTTGAGTGTTGTTTAGTTGACAGTGAAATAATTTTTGGTATTGATTCTGGCATGAATTATAAATTTGTTGTGAAATACATTTTTTTAGACTAACCGCACACTTTCTTTCCGCTGTTCGTAGCTATTATTTTATATTCTTGGAAACAACAAATGCATGACAATTAAAATAGAGTCGATATTTTTTTATAATTCCTCTTTTGATAGATAGAGTTGTTAAATTATATTCTTGATATTATACATCATTATTACTTGCCACCAAAACCAAACATTACTCCAAAATTAAGTCCTAAAGCACTGTATTTTGCATCACTTGAAGTGGTAGTGTATGTGCCTGCGTCCATTTGTGGAACGCTGAAAACGGTTTGAGTATCTGAATCCCTTTTAGGCTCAAAGGTATTAGTGTTTTTTTTCGCAGTCTGTCCCATTAAATAATTTACTTCGGTCCAAACTCCAACGGTGTTACTAATCATGTAAGTAAGTCTAGCTCTCGGTATAAAACCAACTCCAGAAATTTTACTTTCGTTTTGCGAAACTAAAACATAACTCTTGTTATAATCAGCCACTGCACCTCCGCTAATCAGGGTGGTTTGTGTCGCTTTGGTTTCGATTTGTTTTGTACCCAAAAAACCAAGTTGAAAAATAGGACTAAATACAAAATGATTAGCAAAATGAATATTAAATTGTGGTCCAACTCCAATAAAATAGCCTGAATTTTTGCTGTCGCCAGAGGATGTGACCGTACTCGAAATTTGATTACTAATTAAATAAGGTTGCGGCAAAGAACTTTCAAATGGATTAGTATTTCCATTAAAATATTGACCGCCTATATTAAACCCAATCGAAAATCCTGGTTTGCGGAGGATCGTTTGAGAATAATTTAATGTTATTCCTGTTGTTTTCCCATAAAGTCGTTGGTTGCTGTTTGTATTAGTATTACTAAAACCTCCACCAAGATAAATTACTTTGTATTGACAACAGCCATGTTGATGTGTGTGCGATTTAACCCCTTGATCTTTAATGCCCTTAGCTGTTTCTTGTGCTTGTATTGTTTGTATGAGTAGTGTCATTACAAATAGCAGTTTGAAGCTTGTTTTCATAGTTTTATGGTTTTTTATATGAAATAAAACTATGGTAAATAGGATAAACAAACCAAAACCATTTAGGCAACGGTAGGTTTCATTTAGGCAACGGTAAAAAAAAGTATTTCTATTATAGAATTGTTACTATAAGTATCACTTTGTGACCTTTACGAATGCCATTAGGAAAGGCATCTTGTTGTATAATTGAGAATGTTTTTTCGGGGTAGGACCTTTGTAAAATCTCCATTCTTTCCATAATAATTAATATCCCTTTTGAAACATGGCTTACATTATTTGGCTTGGTGTGGATCATCCCAAAACCGTTATCAATAACTTCGATGGTTAACACACCTTTTTTTAAGTAAAAATTTATATCGATCTTTCCGTCATTTTCCTTTAAATGAGAGATACCGTGAAGAATGGCATTCTCTATAAAAGGTTGCACAATCATATTTGGTATTTTAGTTTGATATGTATCAATTTGCTGGTCAATATTGAAATCAAAATCAAAATTATTGAAACGTACTTTTTCTAGTTCTAAATAAATTTTTAATCGTGTGATTTCGTCCTCTAAACTAATAAAAGGTTCTGATGCGTGAGATAAAAACAACCGAACTAGTCGCGCCAGTTTTCCTAAATACTCACTACTTTTTTCTTTTTGATTACTATTTACAAAATATTGTATTGCATTAAGGGAGTTAAATACAAAATGTGGATTCATCATTGCCGAAAGAGCACTTTGACGCAATTCTGCGACTTTATTATTAGTGCTAATTTCTTGCTGTTTATTGCGCTTGATCTTTGCAATTTGATAGCGATAAATAAAATACATGAGCCCCAAAACGAGCACATTTGCTACAAGAATAAACCACCATTTCAGATAGAAAGGAAAAGCTCTATAGATTTGAATTTTAGTGGTAGCCCAATCTGAATTGACGTCCTTTACCCGAAAAATCAGAGTGTTTTGCCCATACGAAAGCGATTGAAAATCAACGGTCGTACTTTGTGAATTTGCCCATGCCGTGGTGTTTATTTTATATTGAATTATTTGATTTTTAGGCGAATTATAATTTTGAATTACCAGTTTTATCTTGACTAAGTTTTCATCAGTAGGTATTTCTAATTTCTTAACTTTTGATTCATAATAAAACACATCAAATATTGGTTTGTCTGATTTTTTTTGAAGTAACACGTTGTTTATTTTTCCTAACCCGTCTTTTGTGGCAACTAATAATTCATTCTTGAAAAGGGCTACATTGTATACATCGTTGTTGGGCAAAAAATTGTATTTATTTAAAACCTGATTTCCATTTGCACTTATTTTAAACAAGCCATTATTAGCACATAAATAAACATCCTCACCAATAGGTTTTATTTTATGAATTACATCGATATTCATATTATTGATTTGGGTAATCCTATCTACAATTTTTTCATTGTAAACCTTGTAAATACTATTGTTTGCAGCAATCCACATGGTGTCTTTGATAAAAATAAAATCTTCGATGTATCCTTTGATTTTAAATTTTAAATTCCGTTTTACAGAAATAAAATTGTCATCAAAAGTTCTTATATTTATTTTTTCGGAATTGTTAAAATAGTACTCATCTTGGTACAAAATAATTTGTTTTATTTTCTCTTTTTTTTGAATTTTTGAACTGATGGATTTGTAATCAAATTTCCCTTTTAGTGAAATGTTTATGGATGAATTTCCTGCAAAAACATAATGCTTATCTTGTTCATTTTTTAAAAGTAGTTTACCAGTAACTTTTAATAACTGTAATTTTTTATCCCAATGTATGGGCTCTTTTAGGGGTAGGTATAAAATGGGGACATTATTATAGTTGCCAATTTTAATTTCTAAGGATGAGTTTTCTAACAGATTTAATGTTTCATTTTTATAGGAATACAATCTAAATTTTGAAGAAACAAACAATGATTTTTTATCTCTTGAATGGGCAAATCCGTTAAAATAATTTTCTTTGTTTTTAAATCGAAAAGTTTTTATTAAAGTATTTGGAATGCAAAAAAGCCCATTTTCATTGGTCGCAATCCATATTTTTCCTTTTCTGTCGCAATACAAAAAATTAATATTTTCAGTTGTGTTAAGCCCTAAATTCTCACTAATGGAGTTCCAGTTGTTGTTATTTAAAATGAAAAGTCCTTTACTCTGAATGCTTAACCAGCAATTGTTTTGAGGATCTACAATAAAGTCATTTTTGTAAATTGGGTTTACAGAAAGAGATTGTGGCAGTTTTATCTTTTTTACTAGTACACCCTTAAAATCTATCAAAAAAAGAAAATTTTCATCCAGAACCCATACATCGCTTTTTGTAAAAACTACTTTATGTATAAATTTAACTTCATTAGGTATTGGTACTTTGTATTTTTTGTAAATCAAATGATTATCTAAAACTTGAATTTCTTTCTTGTTCTGAACTAAGATGGGAGGCGCTATTTTTTTTGAAATTTTAGAATTTTTAGCTCTTGAAATCCTCCAGTCACTTTTGCTTACTTCGCTGTACGCGTAACATTTATTAGTATATCTATTTTGTAAAGTGTAAAGAAAAAATTTGTCCTCTGTCTCTATAATTTGGGTAAAGTATTCTGAAAATACACTTGTGTTTTGAATCTTTTTATTCTCATATTTTTGAAGTTTTGCGCCATAATTAATAAGCCAAACAACTCCTTTTTGGTCAACTGAAACCCAAACAATATAAGGGTTTATTAACCCGTCTTTGACGTTCAAAGTTTTGAAATTATTTCCGTTAAAGAAAGTCAAACCATTGTCCGTTCCTAAAATAATCTCTCCTTTTTTATTTTCGGTGATACAATAAATAGAATTGGTTGGCAAACCATCATCAGTAGTGAAATGGTTGAATTTATATTGAATTTGAGCATAGGAAAATGATGAAAAAATGGTTGCAAATATTATTAAAAATACACTTTTCATTAATTATTTTTTTAAAAAATCATTTAGTGTTTTGTAATTTCTTCTCGAAACAGGTAATTGTGTTCCTTCATTTAATTCCAGAAAATAAGCTTCTTTTGATACTGTTTTAGATACAAATTTTAGATTCACAATAAATGACTTGTGAATTCTAAAAAAGTCATTTTTCAAAATGCTTTCAAAATGCTTTAGGGTTTTAGCAACTGTTAGTTTTCTTTTTTTTGTTAGATATATAGTCGTGATGTTATCGAAACCTTTTAGATATAAGATTTCGTCAAAATCTAAAATAGATTTTCCGCCTTCGTAAGTTAGTGTTAGTTTATTCGCGATGTCAGGTTTATATATTTCAGATACTTTAGCAATAGCAATCCTTAATTCCGAAATAAGTATGGGTTTCAAAATATAATCTAAGGCTCCAACACGAATGGCATTTATCGCAAAGTCTTCGTGTGCGGTGACAAATATTACCTGAAAGTTTCTCACAGGAAAATGAGCTAACAAATCGAATCCATTCTCTATCGGCATTGATATGTCTAAAAATAGTAATTGAATAGGATTGTTGTCTAAAAATAATTTTGCATCCTCAGCAGTTTGAAATAATCCTAGAATTTGTATTTCTGGGAAATTTTCAATCAAGATAATTTCTAAATTTTTTAGATTTAGGATTTCGTCATCAACAAGTATAGTTTTTATTCGTGTCA
>NZ_QKNZ01000074.1:0-15504 GCF_014156605.1 Flavobacterium sp. SOK18b | reverse complement strand
CGGCTACAGCTGCGTCAGGCTATGCGCTTTGTCTTTATTTTCTTAAAGAAAGAAAATAAAGGATGCCGCTGCTATCCTTCATGCAAAATCCTCCGTTTCAAGTTTAATCTCGAAAAAGAGAAGAACAGCATCAAGTTTTTAAGTACGAAAAGCTTGCAATTAATAAAACACCTAGTCAGTTTTGTACTACTATTATTCCTATATTTGAAGACAGATAAATGTGGCTAACATCAAAGCAAGTGATCTAATTTGAGGGAGCTGTGTTTGATTTTGCGAGATAAAGCTAAAAGTTATGTGTAATTATCCCAAAAAATATGAAAAAAAATACTCTATTAATTTTAGCATTATTAATTTCAACTAATTATAGTATGTCACAAGAAAATAATATATCAACATCTGAAATGATAATAAATAGTACAATTCGAATAGAATGTACAGGAGACACAATTATTAATAATCAAAAACAAGATTTCACATCAACAGGTACAGGATTTTTTTTTGAATTTTTAATTGAAGGTAACAGAATACCAGTAATTATTACAAATCATCACGTAATTAAAGGTTCAAATATTGGAATATTAAATTTTACAGAGTTAGGAGATAAAGGTCCAAAATATGGTAATATCATAACTCAAACTATTTCAGATTTTAAAAATAGTTGGATTAAACATCCGAATGTTGATTTAGCAATTTTACCAATTGCAGGTATAATTGATAATATTAAGAGGCAAACAAAAAAAGACATTTCACTTGTATATTATGAAGAAAATTTAATACCTAACGATAAATTACTAGAAGATATAACTGCTATTGAAGAAGTACTAATGGTTGGTTATCCAAAAGGTTTTTGGGATAAGGTAAATAACCTTCCAGTGGTGCGAAAAGGAATAACTGCTACTCCAATATATATAGACTATAATGGAAAAAAAGAGTTTCTTTTAGATATTCCAATATTTTCAGGTTCTAGTGGATCACCTATAGTTTTATTTAATGAAGGATCATATTCGACAAAAAAAGGAGGAATTAATATTGGAAGTAGATTATCATTATTAGGCATTAATGTTCAATCAATCGACTACATGGCAGGCGGACAGTTAATATTACCACCCAATAACCCTACAATTCAAACATCCACATTTGTTCCAATGAATATCGCTGTAATTATAAAATCAGAAGAACTTCTTGCTTTTAAACCTCTATTGAAAAAAATGTTGGAATCTAAAAAATAACTACCCCTGCTAGGGCAAGCGTTTCACTCGTGATGGGTGTTAACGGATTACTATGATTTTAGTTTGTACCAGTCAATAGTTTTTATTAAACATTGAGATAGTATTTGTATTCACGAACGGGGCGCTCTCGCCAACTGACAGGTCACCTTAAGGTTGGCTTTCGATTTAACTAAAAAGAATTCAACTATAAATAAAATAATGATGAAAAAAATAATTGTAATCCTCGTTTTTTCTATTTGTTCCATTTCTACATTTTCACAAACAAATAGTGGTAATGAAATAATGGCACAAGGAAGTTCAAAAACAAAAGTGAAGCCTGATTTAGCGTATTTAAGAGTAACTATTGAAAAAGAAAATCAGGTTGAAAAAAATGCAATCAAAGAACTAAATGAAGAAATTGACAAGTTGCAGAAAGTACTTTTTAAAATAGGCTTTACAGAAAAAAATATTAAAATTTCAGATTATAAAGTGTCAAGTAATCAAAATGATGACAATAAAAAAGAATATTCTGCTACAAATACATTGTCAATTGATTTTCCTTTGAACAATAAAGTTATTGAAGCATTTTATCAAGAAATTCAAATCGAAAACATCAAAGATTTAGACGTAGAATTTGAAACTAAAATTTCTGCAGAATTAGAAAATAGAGTTAGACAAAAGTTAGTTCAAATTGCAATTGCAGATGCAAAAAGTTATGCAGAAAACGTTGCAAATACATTAAACGTTACAATTAATAATGTAAAACAGGTTTCGAAATTTAGTCCACGAGATTATTTCACAGCATCGGAAAAAGTATCTGAAATGAAGTTTGATAAAACAATGGCGGCTTCCGCTCCAAATCCAAAAACTTCCTTTGACAAATTTGAAGTTGAAGAAATAGAATTAGAGGAAAACATAACTATCGTTTACGAAATAGTAAAAAAATAAAAAGCAATCTCACCTGCTAGCGCGACCTTACCGTTGGTGATGGTCCTAACTAATTACTATGATTTTAGTTAGTACCAGTCATTAAATTTTTTAAAATATTGAAATAGTATTTGTGTTCACGAGCGTAACGCTAGCGCCAACAGTGACAAAAACCTAACAATTCAATCAAACAAAATATAGAAAATATGAAAAAAACAATGCTCTTACTTGCCTTTTTTGCTGTTAGTAATTTTACTTATTCACAAGTTAATAAAGCTGATGATGCAATAAAAAACCTAATGCAAAAAAATAAAATTGTTGGTTTGCAATTAGCGGTAATTAAAGATAATGCCATTATTAAAACAAGTCACTACGGCTTAGCATCCGTTGAAGATTCGATTGCAGTTGATAGCCAAACTATTTTTAGTATTAATTCCATGACTAAAGCATTTACAGGAGTAGCTATTATGCAATTAGTCGAAAATGGTAAATTAAATCTTGACGAGCCTATTTCAAAATATTTGGATAAGCTGCCTAAAAGTTGGCAAAATATTACAGTAAAACAAATAGTTACACATCAATCGGGACTTCCTGAAATTTGGGATTCACAAGGAAATATGTTATCTGAAAATAGTGAGACTTTATTTCAAAAAATAAAAGAATTACCTCTTGTTTTTAAACCTGGTAAAGAGTTTAGAGACTGTCAAGCAAATTACCTACTGCTTGGAATGCTTATTGAAAAAATAAGTGGACAGTCATTTGAAAAATTCATTTCAGAAAACCAGTATAAAAAAGCGGGAATGAAGAATTCCACCAAAGCTGGTGTAGGCGATTTTTACAACATAATTAAGCACTCTGCAAAGCCCTACTCGTATTTTAGAAATAACATGCTAACTAATGTGTATCAACCCATACCTTCAAATTTGTATCCAGCTGGCGGAATCTATTCAACGGCAACAGAAATAGCACAATGGGTAATGGCATTACAAAGTAATCAATTAATTAATGCCGAAAATGTAAAGACTCTTTGTACCCCTATACGATTAGAGAACGGAGAAATACATCAAGAAAACGGTTTTCTGAATCAGAGTTCGATTGGTTTTTATTCCTCTTCAAGAGAAAAAAATCCTGTAATTGCTTCATTAGGTGGCAATAGAAATGCTTTATACATTTATCCAAAAGATAATATCTCTGTAGTGATTTTGACAAATTTAGTGGGTTCACGTCCTGAAAATTTTATTGAAGAAATTGCGAATTTATATTTAGCGGAGCAAAAATAACAATAACTAGCAACTGCCCACCGCTTGTGCGGGCGTCCCGCTCTTGAAGGTCTTAACGGCTTACTATGATTTTAGTTTGTATCAGTCTTCAAATTTTGTGATCTAAAAGTTTTCATGAGTGAGACGCATGCGCCAGCTGGAGAATTCAAGAGCCTACTGCATTTTTTTAGGATAAATTCTTTAAAATTGTAACATAAAAAAACTAACCGGTACAAAATGATTCGAAATTTAGAAAAGATTTTACAGTTTCTTCCACTTGGATATTTATATCTAATAATCCTTGGAATTCTTAAAGAAAGTTTGTGTTATAATCAATTGGGAATTAATTATTTAAATTATTCTTCGATCATTGATACTTTGATAGGACCAATTTCAGATTTAACATCTAGCCTAGGGCTCACAATCGCAGTAATTACAATTATTATTTTGTTAGTATGTCTAAATTTTATACTTCATAAATTTTACGATAAAAAAATTATCCAAAAAATAGTTTATTTAAAAGATAATACTTTATCTGAAAAAGAAATAAAAGCTCACATAAGAAATCGAATCTATATTTTTGTTGCTATTAGCTTACTTTCATTTTTTTTAGGAATTGGTTGGGGAAAAGGTCATACTATTGAGAACAAAATTAAAACAGGAAAAATTGAGTATAACAGAATATTTAAATTTAATTCAGGTGAAAGCAAAGAGGTTTTTCTGATTGGTTCAAATAGTCAATATTGTTTTTATACGACGAAAACTAATAAAAATATAAAGATTGCTCCAATTGCATCAATTGAAGAAATTGAAATAATAAGAAAAACAACAAAATAAATTAACCAATGCAAAATAAACTACTTGACAAAACAGATGTCGAAATTAACAAGACTTATAAAAATTTAAAAATCATACTAATACTATATATGATATTTATGCTTTTTCTTATCGGTATTGCTGTGTATACAATAATTTCGAAAGGAAATTCTACTATTGCAATTATGATGGGTGGAACTGTAATCCCTTATCTAATTTTGTTAAATAAGTATCAAAAGTACGAAAAGGAGAAAAAAAGAAGAAATCTATAAAAGCCTAGGGTTTCACGCGCTAGCTTAATCGTCCCGCTCTTGATGGTTTCAACGGATTAGAATGATTTTAGTTTATACCGGTCATTAGCTTTTTTTTAAATATTGAAATAGTATTTGTGTTCACGAGCTAAACATTTACGCCAACTGTGCAGCAATATACTTATTTAAACGAAAATCCTAAATTAAGCTAATTATGCAAAAAAAATTATATCCTAATAAAATAAAACATTTTCTACTTTTATTTGTAATATCATTATTTCTAGCCACTCCATTTATTTTAATTCAGGATTTGCTGTCTTTAGAAATTTCGCAAATATTAATGTTCATAGCATTTATTGTTAGTTTCATTGGGTTAACATTTTTATTCAATTTTAAAAGAAAAGTAAAAGTAGAGTTAAATTTGAAATTAAAGTCAGAAAGGCAAATACCTCTAATGATTTTAATCATCGTAATTTTTCAAATTGGTTTCACCAAGCCTTTTAATCATTTAATAAAATTAGCATTAGGACAAAACTTAATATTAACAAACCCTTTGGATGCATTTTTAACAACTATAGGTGCTATTTTTTTGGGGTCAATATTTGAGGAAATAATTTTCAAAGGAATGGTTTTGAAAGGGTTTTTATTAACATATTCCCCCAAGAAGGCTATAATTTTCTCTGCTATTTTCTTTGGAATTATCCATGCAAATCCATTTCAAATTTGGGGAGCAATTATATTAGGCCTATTTTTTGGCTGGATATTTTATAAAACAAGAAGCATTGGAAATACTATAACATTACATTTTTTTGCAAATTTTATAATCTTAATTCAATCGTACTTATATTTTAGTTTTTTAGATATTCATTCAGTTACAATTTTAAGTGTAATTAGTATTCCAATTGCTACAATAGCTCTTTCATTTTTGGTCAGAAAGCTATTAAGAGATATGAATGAAAAAACTATTTTAATTGTAGAAGATCAACTTTAAATAAGCAGAAACCTAGCTAGGGCGTGCGTCTAACAAGTAATTGGTCGTGGATTAACATGATTTCACTTTATACCAATCATTATTTTTTTTAAATATTGAAAATATTAATTATGTTCACGAGCGTGACGCTCGCGCCAGCTGTTAAGTCAAAAAGATAAAAGCATTACAACATTACAATCAATTAAAAATAGATAATCACAAACAAAAAAAGTTATGAAAAATTGGACGCAAAAAATGCAAGAGGTTTTAAACGAAAAAACTGAAAATTATACTACTCAAGAGAAAGCTCATATTAGTTTTGATTATTTAAAAAATCTACTGGTAAAAATTGAAGACAATCATATTCCTGATAGTGAAGTGCTTCGCACAAAAATGGAACAGGTGATTAATGGCATACAACATAAGACAACGGAACAAAAAGTGCGCTACCAAACAAAAAATTTGAATGACATAACCAATTTACAAACCTTTGTAGAAGAGAACTTCAATTATGTTAAAAAAGGTAAATTCAAAAAAAGTTATACCAGTAAAAGCATGCTTTTGGGAATATCTTTCGGAATAGCTATTGGTGTTGCATTAGGGAAATTAGCACTAGGTTTATCAGTAGGTATGCTCTTTGGTATAGCAGTTGGGCAGTTAAAAGGTAGTAATTTAGATCGTAAAGCTGAAATCGAAAATAGAGTGTTGTAAAAATAAAGAAATTCCCTCGACTAGATGGAGCTCCACACGTACTTTTAAAAAAATATGTAGGTTTTGTAACGGCTACTACCTAAAAAAACTAACATTATAAAACACACTTAAATCCCTAAAAAATGAAAAAAATAGCTTTCCTTTTACTACTTATTGTTTCATCGAAGGGATTTTCCCAAAACCTTGAGTTATTTGGGAAAGTCGAATATTACGGCTTACCAGAAACAGGTAAAATTTATTGGACCGAAGAGGGAAAGCAATTTGATCCTAAAAATTTTATACCCTTTGGGAAGGATAGAGGGTTCCGTTTTAAAATAGCCATTGAAGCAATCAAGAAATTAAAAAGTCCCGTTTTGGTCTTTGCAACAGACATAACGCAAGAAACAACTAATCCAAACAGTTGCGTACAGCGCATCAAGGTATTGGAAATTGTAAATGCTTCGGAGTTTGAAAATTTAAAAAACATAGCACTTAACACTGATTTAGTGTTAAATCTAAATTGTGAAGCCGGTGTTTACTACGATGCCAGAATGGAACAGTTGGAGCAGTTTGTAGGGTCTTACACGCTAACTACTGCTGATAATTTTCGCACCATTAGATTGGGTAATGATTTAAAACGGTACAACGGCTATCTTTCGAAACAAACAAAAGATTATATGACCACAGAAGTTGGAAGTTGGAACTATGATAAAGAACAAAAAATACTTTCTTTTTACGTATTCAGACAAATGAACGAACAATACGGTTTGATGCTGAGTATGCATACCGAATACCATTTTAAGGTAAAACACAGTGAAGGTCCGATGTCGTTTGAGTCAGAAATAGGAGTCTTAAAAAAGAGATAATCACTTATAATAGACCAAGCTTCTGTACAAGTTTTTGTTTTAAAAAAAGCTACGGTTTTATCAATAAGAACCTCAATATAGCAATGATAAAACGTGCTTTATTGAATAGACAGCGCGCTTTGAAAGGCTTACTGTTCTATTTTTTATTAGATTCAAAAGCAAACTATAAGATTAGAATACATTACGGTTTTGTAATTTAGAACAACTATATTTACGGTAAACATACAGCGTTTTTAAAGCAAACTGACAATGATAATAAGTTTTGAAAAGTGCTTCTGAAATTAATTCTTTAGCAAAAGAACAAAGTTAGATAGTATTAAAAAACATAAAACCTAAATGAAAACAAGCTACATCAGTAAAAAAGAAATTCAAAAGGGTGAAGAGGTAAAATGTTGGGATATAAGAGAAGGTATTTTCAATTTAATCAAATCAACCTTTCCCGACTTAAAACAAGACGATTATATTACTATTGACGAATTGAATCAATACAGACGCCTTTATTTAACCTCCTTAATCATTCTGGAAAAAGGAGAAATTGCGGCCATTGATCAAGATGTAATGGAGGCCATAAAAAACAACTCCATTCTTTCTGAAAATATTCAAGATGAAATAGAGGCTGAACTCACTTTCGGACAAAAACTTGCTGATAATGTTGCTTCATTTGGTGGTAGTTGGATGTTTATCATCACTTTTTTTTCTTTTATTTTAATTTGGATGATCATTAATATTTGGTTTTTAACCACAAAACCCTTTGACCCATTCCCCTTTATATTGCTTAACCTTATTCTTTCTTGTTTAGCAGCTATCCAAGCTCCTATTATTATGATGAGCCAAAACCGACAAGAACAAAAAGACAGACAAAGAAGTGAACATGATTATAAAATCAATTTAAAAGCCGAACTTGAAATAAAACTTTTAAGTGAAAAAATTGATCATTTGTTAGCCCATCAAAACAAAAAACTACTTGAAATTCAAGAAATTCAAACAGACTATCTAGAAGATTTAATGAAAGAACTCAAAAAGAAATAAAATTAAATACCACAGCATAAATTTCAAATGACCAGCTAGTACCTAAAAACAAAACATATTCATAATGATACTTGTTCTTATTTTGTAGTTAAAATCAATTATATTTACGATTAAATTCACTTACCCTTTGAACCAACCGAGATAGCTATTAACCTACATGCAAAATAATTAAGAATCTATAAACATGAATTGTAACAATTGTAATCAAGAATTAACCTCAAAGTATTGTCCAGAATGCGGACAGCCAGCTGAGCTAAAAAGAATTAACGGACACTACATAATTCATGAAATAGAACACGTTTTACATTTTGAACGGGGAATTTTATTTACCATTAAAGAGTTATTAATTAATCCTGGAAAAAACATCCGAGATTATTTCACACAAAATAGAACTCGCCTTGTGAAACCAGTGATATTTATAATTGTCACTTCTTTAATTTACACCATTCTAAATAACTTTTTCAACCTTGAGGATGGATATGTAAAATACCAAGGCGTACAAAATGATACAACAAGCATAATTGTAAAATGGTTGCAAGGACATTATGGATATACAAACATATTGATTGGAGTATTAATAGCAATGTGGTTGAAAATATTTTTTAAAAAGTCCAGCTATAACTTCTATGAAATTTTGATAATGCTATGTTTTGTGATGGGAATGGGAATGCTAATTCTTTCGGTTTTTGTATTCATAGAAGGTGTAACACATTTCAAAATTATGACATTTGCAGGTGCCGTAAGTATATTATATTGCTCCTGGGCAATAGGACATTTTTTTAATAAAGGTAAAGTTATGAGCTATATCAAGGCATTGAGTGCTTACCTCTTAGGTATGATATCTTTTTGGATTATACCTGTAGTAATAGGTACTTTAATTGATTTGGTGAACAAAAGCTAAAAAAAGCAACTTAAAAAATTTACAATTAGTTCTAGCGAATAAAATAGTATCATACTTACAAAACACAATCCAAATCGTTTTTAAAGAGAAAAACGGTTAACACATATTTTATAAAATAGATTAACCAAGCCAACCATCATGATTCTATTTTTAAAAAAATTATTTCAAACAAAAAAGAAATCTCCCCAGATGAGTACCAGCATTTTACAGTCGATATTACAAAAATCTAAGGAAAACAAAGAAATAATTGCCATCTGGCAATACAATTCTGATAAAGGTTCCCTTGTAGGGTACATCACTGAAATTAATGACGAGTATATTGGGTTTAGACATTACACCCGTTTTGGTAAACCTGATGGAATTATTTTTATAAAAGTAGAAAACATTAAAAATGTTGACTTTAATGATGATTACATCAAGGTTATGGAATGCCTCATCCAATATTCTGATATTATTGACAAGCCATCCAACTTTGCTATTAACTTGAATCAATCCGAAAACTGGCAGTTTAGTGCTATTTTACAATTGTATAACAATCAGGATCAAATGGCGAGTTTTGAAATCAACGGAAATGAGTTTTTCACTGGTTTTGTTAAAGACCTTTCTGACCAAGATTTTATTCTGAATTGTGTAGCAAAAAACGGAGAAGATCTAGGAACTTCGCTCTTTAAAATAGAAGACGTTACTGAGGTAAGAGTAAATGATATCGATGATCGAAGACGATTGTTATTGTACAATTGGCGTAAAGCTACTCTGTAATTCATTCGTAAAAACTAAAATCATAACGCCAAATTGCATAACACTACTCAATTAAAATATAATGAAACATGCTGAATTTACTATTGAAAACAATACCATAGAATTCTTTAATACCATTTTTGGAGTGGAAAAAGTACTACTCAACGGAAAGAATATTTCGAGTAAATTTTCTTTTTCAGGCGCTGACCACGCTATAAAATTACAGGACAGAGATCTGGTTTTAAAAGTCAGATACTTTCTAGGAAATATGAAAATGCAATTGATGGAAAATGATCTCTTGCTTGAAGAACAATCTGCTAAAATTAGTTTCAAACAGAGGATTTTTGCGGCTTTAATTGGAGTTGGCATAGGATTCTTACTTACTAGGCTTACGAGTTATTTATAAGTTTAAAAGCAAAACTTCTCCCTTACAAATGTGCTATCGGTAAGATGGTTTATTTACCAAAATTAAACCGTACTTTAGTGTTGTTTTCCTTTTGCAAGTATGCATTTAAAACCAAAAAGAAAACAAATCATTTTTTGAACTAGAACATTATGAAAAATATACAATTAGGATGGGTCGGTTTGGGCAACATGGGTAACCCAATGGTGCTTAACCTACTTAAAGCGGGTTTTAATGTATCCGTTTTTAACAGAACCAAAGAAAAAGAAACTCCATTACTGGCTGCAGGCGCAAAATCGGCGGACAGTTTACAAGAACTTATGGCAACCTGTGACGTGGTGTTAACTATGTTATCTAATGACGCAGCTGTAAAAGAAGTTTTTGAAGATCCGAGCGGTTTGTTATCGAAAGCTAATTCTGGGAAAACCATCATCAATATGAGCACCGTTTCTCCCGAAACTTCTCGCTATTTAAATACCATTTGCAACCAACATCAAGTAGCATTTATAGATGCTCCCGTTTCCGGAAGTGTAAAACCAGCGCAAGATGGCACACTAGTAATTTTGGTGGGTGCTACTTCAGAAAATTTCGAAAAAGTAAAACCGATATTTGATGTTTTGGGTAAAATTGCCATTCATGTAGGCGAACCAGGCGTAGCAAGTTCGGCTAAATTAGCCATCAATTATTTACTTGGCCTCAACTTACAAGGTATTGCAGAGACCGTATTATTTGCCGAGAAAAATGGCGTGAGCAAAGAAGACATGCTTAACATTATCAATCAAGGCGCTTGTGGTAACGGCATCACAAATATCAAAACTCCTTCTATTTTAAGCGATTCGTATCCAGCTGCATTTGCCTTAAAACACTTGGTTAAAGATTTAGGCTTGGCCAAAGCTGCGGGATTAGATTCACCACTCATTCATCCATTGTATGATAGTTACGCTGCAGCCGAAAAAGAAGGACTAGGCGAGCAAGATGTAATGGCGATTATTAGTAGTTTGAAAAGTAAGTGATAGTGAATTAATTCTATTAAATACTCACAAAAACAAGAAAAGCTTCACCCAGTAAGATGTAGCTTTTCTTGTTTACTCGAATCAGAAAACGATATTACTTTGTTTTCATCGGTGGCAAGTCAAACGCAGCAGGCTCATGCTCAAAACTATTGCGGTGTGCACCATCACAAAAGGGTTTGTTGGCAGATAAACCACAACGGCAAAGCCCTAATGCGGTTCTTCCTTCTAATCCGTATGTTTTTCCTTCACAGTCTGTAATTTCAAAATCACCTTCTATTTTTATAGAACCATTCTTATTGATTGTTAATTTTGTCTTGCTCATATTGCTGTATTTTTTTTTAGAAATCAAAGATTGCAAAATATTTTAGAACCTGTTCAAGATAGAGTAGTATTTTATTATTGAATAGGGTTATTTACATTAATTCTATTTTGTTGTACTTCATGAAAAGTGTGTTTTTTTTAGCAGCAAAAATCAATTTCAATCAGAGAAAAACAACACAAAACTCACAGGCTGTTAAGCATTTTAAAGTTTTGAACCAATTCCAAATAATACTTTTTTTACTCAAAAAAACAATGTAAACAAGTAAATTGTACATTTGTCCAAAATAGAACAGTATAACATTTCATATATAACATGAGCCTTCTAACAAAAATCAATGTGCTGCGCCGAGCTATAACTCGTGGACTTACAAAAAATATTGGCAACTCAGCTAGCAACTTCGCAATAGATCCTTCTCAAAAAATAACAATTAAAAAAGTTTTAATTTCTAGACCCAATCACAGGCTTGGGAACTTACTACTTATTACTCCGCTTGTTCAGGATGTTACCAACACTTTTCCAAATTGTAAAATAGATTTGTTTGTAAAGGGTGGCTTGGCACCAATTGTTTTTCAAAACTATGACAACATTAATAACATTATAGAATTACCCAAAAAACCTTTTAAAGATCTTGTTGCTTATTTTAAAGTATGGGTGAAAATCAAAAGTGAGAAATATGATATTGTAATAAATGTCGATAAAAACTCCTCTTCTGGTAGGTTATCAGCACAATTTGCAAATGCGAAATATAAATTTTTTGGAGAAGAAGATGAAATACTCCGAATGAAATACCCTGATTACGATCATATTGCGAAGTTTCCTATCTATGAATTCCGAAGTTTTCTAACCAAATTAGGTTTCCCCGAGAATCATGCAGCTTTGCCTCCATTAGACATCAAACTGACATCAGCGGAATTACTACAAGGTAAGAGCGCTGTTGATGCTTTAGTACCAAATGACAAAGAAACCATTTGTATTTTTACTTACGCTACGGCTGACAAATGCTACTCTACAACGTGGTGGGAGGAATTTTATGCGGGTCTAAAAGTAGAATTTTCTAATTACAATATCTTAGAAATTTTACCCGTTGAAAATGTGTCACAAATCAATTTTAAGGCAACTTCATTTTACAGCAAAGATGTGAGAGAAATAGCTGCTGTAGTTGCAAATACAAAACTTTTTATAGGAGCTGATAGTGGCATTATGCATTTAGCAAGCGCCGGTTTAACTCCTACTGTTGGGTTGTTTTCAAGACCAAACATTGATATCTACAAGCCTTATCACAACAACAGCATAGGAATCAACACAAACATAGGTACCACAAAAGACTGGATTGAAACAATAAATAACGTATTGCTTAAACAATAATTAATCACATCCTATTTATAAAAATATCATTAGAGGTAGAAATATTGAAACCGTACATCGATTAAAATACTAAGCCTTGTTGTACCGACTTAAGAACAAAATTTCTACTGACCATCCTATTTGCATTGCTTTGAATGGGAGCAATTTGATCGTAAAATCCAGAAACTTTAACTCTGCTGTTAGATCACATGACAGTTTCAGTTAAAGATCTGGATCGATTATTTGATGCTTACAAAATGTATTGAAGCTATCAGAAATCACAATCCTGATCAAACGTAAGGAGTTTACTTGGCATTTAAACCCCTAATTCTGAAATTTTAACACTAGTGATCATTTACTAAACAGCATCTCCTAAAGCCGTCCAAAAGTACTTAAAAAGAGTATTGTTCCCGCAGATGGAATCAAACAATTCCACATTTAGGATACGTGAAAAATGAAACTTTTACTCTGAATTCTATAATCCTTTTTACTGTTTTATATCCCAACTTTGTAAAAGAATTTACAGAGTCTAACAGTCTAAATAAAACTTAGGATTATGAGTGATCAAGCAAACGAACATACAATAGAAGGAATAGATAAACTTAAAAGCCTAGTTGCAGAAATTAACACCTGTCTTTTTTGCACCAATCTCAATACGAATGATGGAGCAACCACAAGACCAATGGGAGCGGTACACGTATGTGAGCAAGGAAACATTTGGTTCTTCAGCGAAAAAAATAGTGATAAAAACAAAGAAATTGAGCAAGATTCTAGTGTTCAATTATTTTTTGCACATCCCGGAAAAGGAAGTTACATGGTTGTAAATGGTGAAGCATCAATAGTTACAAATCAAGAAAAAATCGAAGAACTTTGGTCTCCTGTTGTAAATATTTGGTTTAAAGAAGGTAAAAACGACCCGAATATTTCGCTTATCAAAGTAAAACCAAGCAGTGCTTATTTCTGGGACACTGACGGAAATAAAATGATTAATTTTCTAAAAATGGCGGCATCCGTTGTAACAGGAACAAATTATGTAAGTGGTAATGAAGGAGAAATTAAACTTTAAAACAAAAAAACGCCCCAATTATGGAACGTTTTGAATATAAATATTTTTAATTTTTAACGGGAATTATTGTAGCACTCTATTGATTTGGGAAAAGTTTTTTTCATAATACTTTTCCTTAGTTGAAGATATGATTACTCCGTTACTTGTTGATGAATGGATAAATTTTATTTCTCCCTCACAAACCTCAACAACCATTCCTACGTGATTAATCTGGCCTCTACCATTAGTTTTAAAAAAAATTAAGTCTCCTTTTTGAGCTTCATCTGTACTAATCTTAGTGCCCACCGCAGATTGTTCTCTAGAAGTTCGGGGTAGTTTTATGTCAAAAGAACCAAAAGTGGAACACATCAATCCAGAACAATCAAAGCCCTCTTTGCTGGTGCCTCCGCTTCGGTATCGAGTTCCTATATTTTCTGAGGCTCTAGAAATCAACTGGTCTAAAAAATCGTGATTAAATGATGGTTTAACGGAGGTATTAAAGTCAATTTTTTTACTTTCTATTGCAGCATCAGTTATTTTTATATCTCCAGCTGTTTCAAGTACAGCATTTGAAGTTATTTGTGAAAGAATAGAAAGTTTATCCCCTACAAGAAGTCCGTTTTTTATTGTAGGATTTTGTTTCTCTAATTCTTGAACAGTGATACCATATTGTTTGGCTATAGCATACTTAGTTTCCTTAGGTAAAACCTCTCTTATTATAGATTGGGAACTAGAATTTAATGTTCCTGCAGCAGTATTAGGCTGAATAATTCTAGCTGAATTATCTGTTACTTTTTCTACTACGCTACTTGTAGCTGGTATTGTTTCCAAATTTTCATTTTTGGGACTTTCTGCAACAATTGTTTTACTAGTTTCTTCAAGAGGGATAGTTTGACTTTGTGATACAACCTCTGTGCCCGGGATTGTTATCATTTGACCCGCCCGCAATGCTTTTACGCCTATTTCAGGATTTGCTTTGTCAAATTCTTTGATTGTAATACCGTATTTTCGTGTGATAGAATACTTTGTCTCTTTTGGTAAAACTGCTCTTGTAAAAGTGCTTTTAACTTCATTTTGATCTTCGCTTTCACCACTTTCGGTGCGATTTACAACATCCGATTCTATTTTACTAGATAAAAATGCATTTTCAGGAATATTAATTTTTTGACCTATTCTTAATTCAGATTCTCCGAGAGTGGGATTCAATTCCTTAAGTACTTTAAATGCAATTCCGTATTGTTTTGCAATACCGTATAACGTTTCTTTGGCTTGTACTTCATGATCTTTTGTTTTTTGACTTAAGATCGAATTACTTTTGGATGCACTTTTATTCTTAGATTCTTGCGGTATTACTAAAACCGAATTCAGTTTTAATAATTTTCTTGCACTTGGATTTAACTTTATAATCTCACTTTGCTTCACTTCATATTTATCAGCAATACTGGATACGGTTTCTCCTTTTACAATAGTATGTTTTATGACTCGCTCTTGCGAGAAAATAGCAATACTATTTAGAAAAAATAAAGCTGTTAGTAATCGTAAATTCATATTTATTTGTTTGCTGCTCTTTAAAAAACATACAGAGCGTGATTTGGTTCTTAGCTAATTGCTTAAAAAAATGATGTAAAAAAACTTTTCATTTCTAAACAATATAAAAATGCAATTACCCTAATCTGTTTGTCTGAAAGAGTTTTTCCAATCTAAATATTAGCGATTGGGATT
>NZ_QKNZ01000073.1:0-14915 GCF_014156605.1 Flavobacterium sp. SOK18b | reverse complement strand
ATGGCACCAACCCATTGAGTCCAGATACTGATGGCGATGGAGTAACTGATGGACAAGAAGCTACAAATGGCACCAATCCATTGAGTCCAGATACTGATGGCGATGGAGTGACTGATGGACAAGAAGCTACAAATGGCACCAATCCATTGAGTCCAGATACTGATGGCGATGGAGTGACTGATGGACAAGAAGCTACAAATGGCACCAATCCATTGAGTCCAGATACTGATGGCGATGGAGTAACTGATGGACAAGAAAAAACAGATAACACGGATCCAAACGACAATTGTTCGTTAGTACTTATTAGCCAAACGCTAACACCAAATGCAACTTGGAACGCCGCAGATTGTGATGGCGACGGTGTGACAAATGCCCAAGAAATTACAGATGGAACAAATCCAAAAGATAATTGTTCTTTAGTGATTGCAAGCCAAACGCTAACACCAAATGCAACTTGGAATGTTGCAGATTGCGATAGCGATGGAGTTACAAATGGTCAGGAAATCATAAACGGAACCAATCCATTAAGTGCCGATTCAGACAATGATGGAGTAAGTGATGGACAAGAAGCTACAGATGGAACCAATCCATTGAATGCAGATACTGATGGCGATGGAGTAACTGATGGTAAAGAGAAAACGGATAATACTAATCCAAATAGCAACTGCTCATTAGTAATTGCTAGCCAAACGCTTACACCAAATGCAGCTTGGAATGCAGCAGATTGCGATGGAGATGGTGTAACTAATGGTCGAGAAATTACGGATGGAACAAATCCAAAAGTCAACTGCTCATTAGTAATTGCTAACCAAACACTAACACCAAATGCTGCTTGGAATGCCGCAGATTGCGATAGTGATGGAGTGGCTAATGGTCAAGAAATCATAAACGGAACAAATCCATTAAATCCAGATACCGATGGCGATGGAGTGACTGATGGTAAAGAAAAAACGGACAATACGAATCCAAATAACAATTGTTCGCTAGTACTTGCTAGCCAAACGCTAACGCCAAATGCAGCATGGAGAGCAGCAGATTGTGATACTGATGGAGTTATCAATGGTCAGGAAGTCACAAACGGAACGAATCCATTAAATCCAGATACCGATGGCGATGGTGTGACTGATGGTAAAGAGAAAACAGATACAACGAATCCAAATAACAATTGTTCGTTGGTAATTGCCAGCCAAACACTAACACCAAATGCAGCATGGAATGCAGCAGATTGCGATACTGATGGGGTTATAAATGGAAAAGAAATCTCAATAGGAACTAACCCATTGAATCCAGATACAGATGGTGATGGAGTAATAGAGGGAATTGAGCTCGCTGATGGAACAAATCCTCTAGATGGTTGTGACGCCATCGAAGAACATGTTAGTGTTCCTCAATCAGCTGCTTTCTTAGCTGGTGATTGTGATGGTGACGGAATTCCAAATGGTGATGAAATTGGTAATAATCCTAATAATCCTAATGATACTGATGGAGACGGAATACCGGACTACTTAGAACCTAACAACATTTCAAAAGAAGAGGTCTTTGTTAACCAGTTGATTACACCAAATGGAGATGGATACAACGATATATTAGTAATTGAAAATTTAGATGATTTTCCTCAAAATACAGTTAAAATTTACAATCGTTGGGGTGTTTTAGTATGGAATACGAAATCATATAATTCTCAAACTAATTTCTTTAGTGGAAAATCTAAAGGTAGAATCACAATCACAGGTAATGAAATGTTACCATCAGGAACGTATTTTTATTTTATTGATTACATAAATAAAACTAATGAAAAAATTACTAAGTCAGGTTATATATATATATAAATTAAAAGATAGCTTGAAATAGACCTAGAAAAATTCTAGGACTTAAGTAACCCCTAAACAATTTAGAAGATGAAAAAAATATATCTAATAGTAGTTTTATTTGTTGGGCTTGTAAGTTATGCACAACAAGATGCACAGTATACACAATACATGTATAATACTATGAGCGTTAATCCTGCATATGCTGGCTCTAGAGGAGTTTTCAGTTTGAGCGCTTTGCATAGATCGCAGTGGGTAGGCTTGGATGGTGCTCCAGAAACACAAACCTTTAATGTGAATGCTCCTGTATCGGATAAAATAGGGTTAGGTCTTTCAGTTGTCAATGATAAAATAGGACCTACAAGCGAAACATTTTTCGATGCGATGTTTTCTTATTCTATTGAGACCTCTCGAAATGGAAAACTTTCTTTTGGTATTAAAGGAGGGCTTAATTTATTAAATATTGACTTCGATCATTTGAGCCGATATCAAAATGAACCCACAATGATTGAAAATAACGTAAACAGTAAATTGTCTCCAAATGTTGGTGCAGGCTTATATTACCATTCTGATAAATTTTATGTTGGGATGTCAGTACCTAATATTTTAGAAACAAAATATTTTGACAATGAATCATTTTCAGTGGCTCAAGAAAAAATGAATTTTTACTTTATTACTGGCTATGTCTTTGATTTGAGTTCTAGCTTAAAATTAAAACCTGCAATTCTCACTAAATTAGTTAGTGGTGCTCCGTTGCAGGTTGATGTATCAGCTAATTTTACGTTTAATGAAAAATTTACTTTGGGAGCCGCTTATAGATTGGATGCGGCTTGGAGCGCCCTAGCGGGTTTCAATATTAACAGGGGGACAATGTTGGGATTTGCTTACGATAAAGAGATAACAGAATTAGGAAACACCTCTTTTAATAACGGGTCTTTTGAAATTTTACTTCGATTTGAATTGTTTAACAGATACCAAAAATTATTGCCTCCAAGGTATTTCTAAAAAACTAACGCTATGAAATTAATAAAAAATGCTACAGTTATTCTTTTTATTATAATGGCAAATTTCATTTATGCACAAAATAATAAAATAGAAAAAGGAAACGAAAATTTCGATAATTATGCGTTTAAACCAGCAATTGGTATTTACACAACCATTAAAAGCAAAGGGTATCCGTCTACTGAAATTTATAGAAAAATGGGCGATTCGTATTATTTTAATGGGGATTTAAAAGAAGCTGCTCTTTACTACGGAAAAATGGTAACTAAAAGTGAGTCTGTTGAGCCAGAGTACTATTTTAGATACTCTCATTCGTTAAAAGCAACAGACAATTACAAAGAAGCATCTAAAATAATGGGAAAATTCATAGAAAGTAAGCCTAATGAGAATAGATCCATATTATTGAAGTCCAAAGAAGACTTCATGAATGCAATCAATAAAAATTCAAATAGATATACAATTAAATTGCTAACCGATAACTCTGATGCAGCTGATTATGGTGCAGCTTTTTATAATGATAAACTTGTTTATTCAAGCTCACGCGACACAGGACTAATGGCGCGTAAAATTAATAAATGGGATAACAAAATGTTCACAGATTTATACATTGCAAATATAGAAGATAATGGACAAATAAAGAATTCAGTAAAATTTTCGAATAAATTAAATAGTAAATTTTACGAATCATCTCCTGTTTTTTCTACCGACGGTAAAACCGTCTATTTTACGAGTAGTAATTATCTAAATAATAAAAGAAAGGGAGATTTGTCTGGACTAACTAAGTTGAAAATTTATCGAGCAAGCTTAGATGAATCTGAGAATTGGGGGCTTCTTGAAGAATTACCTTTTAATAGTGACCAATATTCTGTAGCACATCCTACATTAAGTAAGGATGGACTTACGCTTTACTTTGCGTCAGACATGCCGGGAAGCATGGGTTTGTCTGATATTTTCAAGGTAAGTATATATCCAGACGGATCATTTGGTGTGCCAGTCAATTTGGGGGACAAAATTAACACCGAAGGAAGAGAAACATTCCCATTTATTAGCAAGGACGGTATACTGTATTTCGCTTCGGATGGAATTCCAGGACTTGGCGGTTTAGATGTTTTTGCTACAAAAATGGACCAAGAAGGCTACTTTACTGTTGTACAAAATGTGGGTAAACCAATAAATAGTACATATGATGATTTTAATTTTATTATAAATGATATTTCTAAAAACGGTTATTTTTCTTCAAACAGACAAGGAGGGAAGGGAAGTGATGATCTGTATTTTTTAAATGAGATCATTCCGATAGATTTTATGATTAGAAAAGACTTTATGATTTTTGTTAAAGATTATGATACCAAAGCAGAAATTACAAACGCTAAAGTGTGCTTAAAAAATAAAGATAATTCAGAAGAAATGGACGATCAAACGGATATTGAGGGAAAAGTTGTTTTTAAACAGCTTAGTCCACAACAGTATACTTCGGTGAATGTAGAGAAAAAAGGATATCTAGCAGTATATCAAAACATTAATTTTGAAGATAATACTATTGCTATTTACCTTGAAAAAGAAAAGCAAACCACTAAGTTGGGTGACGACTTAGGAAAAATTTTAAAATTAAATGAAATTTTGTTTGATACAAATCAGTCGAAAATAAGAGGAGATGCAGGTTATGAATTAGGAAAAGTAGTTGTTGCAATGAATAACGATCTAAATTTAAAAATTGATATTCGATCACATACAGATACAAGAGGTTCCTCAATTTCAAATCTGGAGTTATCCGAAAGAAGAGCACAATCAACAATGAATTTTTTAATTTCTAAAGGAATCACTAAAGATCGATTGACTGCGAAAGGATATGGAGAAAGCAAAACCATTGTAGATTGTATCGCCGAAAAATGTGATGAATCTACCCATCAATTAAACAGAAGATCAGAGTTTATCATAATCAAATAATTTTGTAAAATAAAAAGCCCAATTAGTTTATAATTGGGCTTTTATATTCTTAACAATTAGTTAAAGAAAACAATTCAATTAGTCTTGATTGATGGTTTTTCTCCAAGTAAAAGCGTTTAATATGTGTCTTTTTGCAAATCTTCCAGGAGAATCTGCATTTACCATTTTTACATATGTAGCTTTAGGAACACTAATGTATTCATAAACACTTCCATTTGAAAAATTTATAATCAATCTACCTTCAACAAATTTATAATCTGTAATTGTTGATGTTGAAATAGTTTCAGTATATTCAGGTAAGTTTGCTTTGATAGTTTCAGGATTGATGCTAACCAAAAAATGGTAGGCTTCAATAATTTTTTTACTATTTTCTTCAGCTGCTTTTAATCCAGCTTCATCACCTTGAAATTTATCTGGGTGTGCTTCCTTCATCGCATTACGATAAATGGTTTTCAAATCTTTCAGCTCAGCAGTTTTATCTACATTTAGCAATTTGCGGTATTCAACTATTTTTTTCATAAATATGTAACTACTTGTCTTTTTGTATATAAGGAATACAATTTTGTTTTAAATGGACAAATTTTTTGCAAAGGTACACTTTTTTTTATTTTTTGCGATTTTGTCTAAAAAAAATCTTCGAATAGTTTTATTGAAAAATATTTTAAGCTCTGCTTAATGCCTTTATTGTTGTGGCTTGTAATTTGCTTTATCAAAATTCTTTGACTTCTTAGGGTATTTATTATGGCTAATGTCACTTGGGTTTTCAATGATTGATTTTATAGTAACCATATCACCTACATTGAATTTTGTTGCCATTTTGTAGTCTAACAAATATTCTCCACAAAAAAAGTTGTTGTTTTCATCTTTTTCAATAACTCCTGTGTAGATTCCTTTTTGTAACATTCTTTCTTCGTTAGCTTTTGTCATCTTTATCTATTTTATTTAAGTGAGCAAATTTAATCATTTTTAATTTGAATTATCAGTAAATACTCTTCTTGATTATATTTGCACTATGCAAAACAACTTTAGACCCAGCCCTAATTCTTTTAAAAATACTTTTTGTGTTTTCCAAGAAACTTCACTGGACGCTATAAATGATTTAAAAGTTCAATATGATAGCAAATCAGGTAGTAAGTATTATTATACTAAAAAAGGAATGTATCGCTTATCCAATCATTGGGGAAGGTTGGCCAATTGTAAATGGAGACTAGAGTCACTGGAGCAAGAAACGGATTCTAAATTTAAATTAGGATTTGCAGTTTGGGAAAGTTTTTATCCAGATAATGACATTGATTTATTGTATTATCTTGAAGTAAATTATGGTAAGGAACTTGTTCAATATCAGCATAAAAACAATCCGGATTTTGATAAAAAAGCAGTTTTACGAACTAGCTCTGAAACTAGAAAACGAATCAAACAAGTTAGAAATATACTGCAGTTATCATCATGGGCTAAATATTTTGATTCGGATATTGATGATTTGAGAAAGCACATTGTAGAGCAATTAATATACAGTGAGAAAACTCTTGACGAAATAAAGAAAGAGTGCAAGTAGTTTTAGAAATTTTAATTATTCATCGGATGCTATCAATTTAATATCACTTATCGTAACTGGTTTTGAAATGTATCCTAAAATATCAGGGTTATTTTTTGCTTTTTGTTTGTCTTCTAATGCAATTGATGAACTTGAGATGTAAATTTTTATTTTTTTAGCTATTTTCTGCTTTAATAGTGACATTTCGGTCATAAATCCCCATCCATCTAGTACTGGCATTTCAATATCTAACAAAATTAAATCTGGTAAGCTTTCGTCGTTTATAATGATTTCTTCTAGCGCTTGAATGGCATCTTTTCCGTTAGTATACGAGACAACATGAGAGCTTACGCCTGATTTATCAATAATTTTTTTCATAATGGTTTGATAAATTGGGTCATCATCGATTAGCCATATTATTTTCTGTATCATAGAATACTTATTTTAAAAGTGGTGCCTTTATTCAATTCGCTTTCTACTGTTATGTGTCCTCCCATAGCCTCAATTTGGTTCTTGGTTATAAAAAGTCCAATTCCTTTTGAGTCTTTGTTGTTTGTAAATGTTTTATACATTCCAAATATTTTTTGCGCATTGCATTCCAAATCAATTCCAATTCCGTTGTCAGAAACTTGTAAAATTTTGTTTTGGCCCTCTTCCTTATAGCTAATGTTTATGATAGGTTTTTTATCTACGCTACTGTATCGAATAGCGTTCGATACAAGGTTATGAAGAATACTCTCTAGATAGGCAGGATTATAATTAATATGCACGTCATCAGGTACGGACGTAATTATTTCAACTTCTTTGGCAGCAATTTGATCTGATAAAACAGTAATTGTATTATTGATGTATTGTTTTAAATTTAAACTTTCAGTTACAAGACCTATATTAGTCTGAATATTAACTACTTGGTTTAGATTTAACATGGTTTCGTTTAGCGAGTTAGAAACTGTTTTTAACAGTTGAACCATCTGTTCTATTTCTTCTTTAGAATCGGCAGTTTCAATTATACCAATAATTGAGGTAATATTGCTAGTATGAGAACGTAGATTATGAGAAACAATATAAGAAAAGTTCAACAAACGTTTATTTTGCTCTGTTACTAGATAGAATGATTTATTCAACTGATTTTCAATCTCTTTTGTTTTAGTGATATCAATCATAATACCTCTTAGACTTTCAACTTTTCCGTTTTCGGTAACTAAACTTACGATGTCTCTTAGCCAAACAATTGTTCCATCTTTTGCAATCATCCTATATTCAAAGTCATGATCTACATTTTTTGCTGTTTGATCTGCGCAATATTGCAAAGTACGAACTCTATCTTCTTCATGCATGTGATCTTGCCAAAAATTAGGACATGAAATCCACTCTTCTGATGTATAACCTAGTAGTTCTTCAACTTTTTTACTAATAAATGTAAATTGTAATGTATCAGGAGAACATTCCCAAACGATTCCATCTACGGTATTAATTAAGGACTGAATTCGTTGCTGTGAATCTAAAATTATTTTTTCGGCTATTTTACGATTCGTAATGTCTTCATTTGAAACAATGATGCGGTCTAAAGATTTTTCATAACCTCTTACAACATTCCAACTTAAATTGATGTACCGATTTTCCTCATCGGCATTTTTAATAACAGAATCTATAACAAATTGATTTATATTTTGAGTAATGACAACTATTAGGTCTGTTAAATCGTTAAGTGAATCTTGACTACATAAGCTGGACTTCGTTTTTAATAATTCTTCTTTATTGTCAACTCTGTATAATTTTAAACAAGCTTTATTTACGTTTACAATCTCGATTAATGCATATAATTGTTGTATAATCTCAGGATTATTAATTAAATAGTTTTTAACTTGATCTCTGTTTTTATTCATTAGGTTGAGTTCTCCAAGGCGTTTTTTAACCTTAGAGAAATCTTCCTCTATCATAGGTAGTGGAGAATCGTCAAAGAGACTTTTAAAATGATTTTCACTTTTCTTAACTAAAGCTTCATTTTGTTTTCTCTGTGTAATATCTTCAACTATTGAAATTGCGCTAAGTTGCTTTTTATTTTGGTCTAGCAAAGGTGTCACGCTCAAGTTGACCCATATAGTTTTACCTTCTTTAGTAAAATATCTTTTCTCCATGGAATACTCCGTAATATTTCCATTTTCCATTTTTTTTACGTTTCTTAAATCGTTCTCAAGATCATCGGGATGTGTTATAGATTGAAAATTCCTTCCTTTCATCTCTTCTTGAGTGTAGCCTAAAAGGCTGCAAAATTTGCTATTTATTTCTAAAAAAATACCTGATACAACATCCACATTGGCCATGCCAATTGCTGCTTGATCAAAAATAGTTTTGAATTTTATTTCACTATCTATTAAATTCCGAGCTTGTTTCTCTACTATAACTTGTAATTCAGCTTGTTTTTTTAGAACTAAAACAGTTAAAAAGCCAAATGTCATTGCAAGAAGTACACCTAAAAGAGTAGAAATAATAAGAGTTATAAAGGAATTATTTGATTCTTTATCTATTAAGTATAATTTCCATTCTCCATCTGTAATAAAGGTAGTAACAAAATTACTGTTTGTAAGTTTTGTTTTTTGAGGTAAAAAAAACTCTTGTTTTTTGGTTGTAGTATTGAACTTTGATATTTGAAAATCAAATTTTGATTTGCTAAGTAAATCGATTTGAGATGCTTTTAAAAGTTGATCAAGTTTAATAACTACGGCAGAAAATCCCCAAAAGAATTTTTTTTATAAATGGGTAGTCTACCCACAATACCAATACCACCTTGCTTTAACTTAAGTGGACCAGCAAAGTACATTTTTTTATTTGATATTGATTTTAAGGTTTCTACTCGAAGGTTTTCAGTGGTAAGAATATTTAAACCTACGGCTGCTTCATTTCCTTTAATGGGGTATACATATTTTATAATACCTTTAGGTACGAGCTCTACCGCACTAATTGTAATATTGGATTTAATAAGTTGTTTGCTTACATATTCAAAGTCTTTTGGAATTCCTTCGTCATTTAGTGTCAACGCAAGAGTTAAAGTTGCGGTATAATAATTTTTAAGAGATTCTTCAATGTTATGATGAACAACGTTTAAAATATTATTCATTTCGCGTTGTTCAAGTTCTTTGACCAACTGATATTGTTGAAAACTGATTAAGATGGTTATGATACTTACAAATAAAAAAGATATAACACCACTAGTTTTTGGCCTGACGATAAACCATCTTAAAAGCTTTATGTTTTTACTTTTTAAAATCATCAATAATAATTAGGAATGTAAGTAATCATTAATAAGTTTATAAATATAACAAAAAATTGTGAAATAATTTTAAGATGTTTAAAAAAAATATGTCTTATTTTTTTTACCTAATATTTAGAAATAGTAAAATCTTTTTGTTTTGAAATATGAATATTGATATTGAAATTATGAAGTTGTTATATTTCAAAGAAAGAATTCTTGAATTAACAAATATATCCGACCTTTGTATTGTAATTTACAAAATACAAATTGTTATGGGTAGAAACAACGAGAAAAATATAAAAAAGCACAATGATAAGTTGCATAAAGCACAAGACAAAGCCAAACAAGCTGTTTTATTGCGAAAAGAAAAGCTTAAATTGATTACCAAAAAATTTAATGAGGATAAAACAACAGAGCAATAAGGTGTCATGGAGAACATAAATAAATTTTCTAGCTTGAAACTAAGTGTTCAAGAAATTATAGATTGTATTGCTGTTAAGAATATGCTTGACGCCAAAAATAAATTAGTAGAAGTAAGTGAAGCTCTTGATGATCTTCTTGATTTTTCAGATGATGATGAGGACTTAATAGAAATTAGCAAGTATCAAGTTTTGTTGAATCAATTGCATCAAAAAATTAATAGTTCTCTTGAACTTTAAATTTCAAAAAGTTTAATAATAACGATTTATGAGTACAAATAAATGTCATTGTGGAACTTTGCAATCATTTGAAAAATGTTGTGGACCAATACTGAATAAAAGTGTTAAAGCTATTTCTGCCGAAGAGTTAATGCGATCTAGGTACAGCGCTTATGCCACTCATAATGCTACTTATCTCGTTGCAACTACAGTACCTCATGCAAGAGTGTTGCATCCTTTTAATGATATTTTGCAGTGGGCTAAAAGCAATACCTGGCTTAAACTAGAAATAATTGAATCTGCGCCTACTATTGTAGAGTTTAAGGCGTACTATAAAGATGCGTACAATAAAAGTCATATTCATCATGAACGATCTACATTTGTAAATGAAAATGGAGATTGGTTTTACGTAAATGGTGTTTTTTTTGATTAAAAAAGGCACCATTTTTTGTTCGTAATTTTTAAACTAAAAGTTTATTAGTGAATAATTTTTTAGACTCTTCAGTTCATCTTCTAATTTATTGTACAAATGGTTAAATGAAAGTAAAATGTCAAGTTGTCAGCAATTTTTCCGCCAATAAGTGGTTAAACTGACATTTTTCATACTGACAAAGTGTTGGCACAAAGATTGACTATTGGTTTTCGAGCCTTTAAATAAGTATAAAGTAAAATTAAATATAATAAAAATGGGTAAAATAATCGGAATTGATTTAGGTACTACCAACTCTTGTGTTTCTGTAATGGAAGGTAATGAAGCAGTTGTTATCCCTAATGCAGAAGGTAAAAGAACAACACCATCTATCATCGCTTTTGTTGAAGGTGGAGAAATCAAAGTAGGAGATCCTGCTAAGAGACAAGCAGTAACTAATCCAACTAAGACTATTGCTTCTATCAAACGTTTTATGGGACAAGGTTTTGGTGAAGTTTCGGCTGAATCAAAAAGAGTTCCTTACAGTGTAGTAAAAGGAGACAACAATACACCACGTGTGGATATTGATGGTCGTTTATATACTGCTCAAGAATTGTCAGCTATGACTCTTCAAAAAATGAAAAAAACTGCTGAAGACTATTTAGGTCAAACAGTTACTGAAGCAGTTATTACTGTTCCTGCTTACTTTAATGATGCACAACGTCAAGCTACAAAAGAAGCTGGTGAAATTGCAGGTCTTAAAGTGATGCGTATCATCAATGAGCCTACTGCTGCTGCATTAGCTTATGGATTAGATAAAAAAGGTACTGATCAAAAAATTGCTGTTTACGATTTAGGTGGAGGTACTTTTGATATTTCTGTTCTTGAATTAGGAGACGGAGTATTTGAAGTATTGTCTACTAATGGTGATACTCACTTAGGTGGAGATGACTTTGACCAAACAATCATTGACTGGTTAGCTGATGAGTTTTTATCAGAAGAAGGTGTTGATTTGCGTTTAGACCCAATGTCATTACAAAGAATTAAAGAAGCTGCTGAAAAAGCTAAAATTGAATTGTCTTCTTCTGCAGAGACTGAAATCAATTTACCTTACGTAACAGCTACTGCTTCTGGACCAAAGCACTTAGTAAAAAAATTATCTAGAGCTAAATTTGAGCAATTATCAGATTCTTTAGTAAAACGTTCTATGGCTCCTGTAGCTAGAGCATTAAAAGATGCAGGTTTATCTGTTTCTGATATTGACGAAGTGATCCTTGTAGGAGGTTCTACTCGTATGCCAAGAATTGCTGACGAAGTTGAAAAATTCTTTGGTAAAAAAGCGTCTAAAGGAGTTAATCCTGATGAGGTTGTTGCAATTGGAGCAGCTATTCAAGGTGGAGTTCTTTCTGGAGATGTAAAAGATGTATTGTTACTTGACGTTACACCTTTATCTTTAGGTATCGAAACTATGGGTGGTGTTATGACTACATTAATTGAAGCTAACACAACTATTCCAACTAAAAAATCACAAGTTTTCTCAACTGCTGCTGATTCTCAACCAACTGTTGAATTACACGTTCTTCAAGGAGCTAGAGCAATGGCTGCTGATAACAAAACTATCGGTCGTTTCAATTTAGATGGTATTCCACCAGCACCAAGAGGAGTTCCACAAATTGAAGTAACTTTTGATATTGATGCTAATGGTATCATCAAAGTATCTGCAACTGATAAAGGAACTGGTAAATCTCACGATATTCGTATTGAAGCTTCTTCTGGATTAACTTCTGAAGAAATCGAAAGAATGAAACAAGATGCTGAAGCTAACGCTGAATCTGATAAAGTTTTAAGAGCGAAAGCGGAGAAAATTAACGAAGCTGATTCTATGATTTTCCAAACAGAAACTCAATTGAAAGAATTAGGTTCTAAATTAGCTGATGATCACAAAGTAGCAGTAGAATATGCATTAACTGAATTGAGAATGGCTCACCAGTCTCAAGATGTTCCAGCAATTCAAACAGCTCTTGATAACATCAATGCAGCTTGGAAAACGGCTACTGAAGCTATGTATGCTCAAGGTGAACAACCACAAGGAGAGCAACCACAAGGTGAAGCTACTCAAGGAGACAACGTAGAAGACGTAGAATTTGAAGAAGTAAAATAATTTTAAATTCCATTCAGTAAATGGAAATCAATTTGATGTTATATCAAATTGATCTAAAATTATCCTAATATTAAAACCGAGTAAGCAATTACTCGGTTTTTTTGTTTTATAAAGTATTGATTTTTTTCTCATTAGCCATATTAGCAATGACTGCTGCATGCGGAAACGTTATTGCCGCTAAAAAGGAGAAAAAGAGTGCATTAAAAAAATGTTCATCTTTACAAATGAAAAACAAAATGGCAATCCCCAAAATTGAAACAAACCAATAGATAAAAGCGGCTTTACAGTACGCTTTAAAATGTTTAAATGTAAAAGTACCATTCAGAAAAATAATTTGGTCTATAATAGACGGAATGCTATGCCAAAGCACAAAGTATAATGCAAATCCCCAAATTAAACTAGAAGCCTTAAAAAGTATTGCAAATAATATCAAAAAGAATACTTCTAGAGCAATTTTACTTCTTAAGGATTCAAATTTCCAAAACAAGTAACAGATAAAAAGTCCAAATAATATAGCCGTGATTTGTAAAGCTATAGTGAATGCAACTAAAGGCACCATCACATGCGTAATTTTATGTACAATATCTTGAACCTGGTTACTGTGAAAATAAAATAAAAGCAACAGTAAAACTAAACCGTATAAAAATTGAAACAGAATACAAACCAAATTATTGAGTTTGGTTTTAACACTATGCCATTGCTGTTCGCCAAAATGGTAGGCACTAACTATAATAAATAGAAGTAAGGCAACTTGAGGTAAAGTATAGAATAATAAAACACCCACAAGTACAACTACAACATAATATAGAAGCGTTTTATGTTGAGAATTCTTTTTTTGGACAGGATTTAGATGCTGAATTAAAAGAATGTCATTGGCACCATGCAAAATTCCAAAAGTAAATATTAAGAAAAAACCCAGAATTATTTGAAATTGGCTTGTAAGGTAAGAATCAATCCATAGTCCGAAAAAGCTTGCTACAATTACGATATTTGAATAATTTTTCATAAAATTTAATTATTGTCTAAAAATAGTTAAAAAAAAATTAAAAAAAATCATTTTATTCGTTTAACTTTTATTACATTTGGTTGAACAAAATATCAAAAACTTATTTTATGACAAATTTTATGTTTATTTCAGGACTAGTTGGAAAAATGCTACCAACAGATTATGTAGGGTTTACTTTTTTTGTAGGCTGTATGGCTATGATGGCCGCATCAGCTTTTTTCTTCTTATCACTGAGCCAGTTTGATAAAAAATGGCGTACATCAGTTTTAGTTTCAGGTTTAATTACTTTCATTGCAGCAGTGCATTATTTTTACATGAGAGATTATTGGGCTTCATTTGGGGAATCACCAACATTCTTCCGTTATGTTGACTGGGTATTAACGGTGCCATTAATGTGTTTAGAGTTTTACTTAATTTTAAAGGTAGCTGGAGCAAAACAGTCTTTATTATGGAAAATGATTATTTACTCTGTAATCATGTTAGTTACAGGTTATTTAGGAGAAGTTGTAGCACCAGATAGCGCTGCTTTTTGGGGTGCAGTCTCAGGAGCTGCATACTTTGCTATTGTGTATGAAATTTGGTTTGGTGAGGCATCAAAACTTGCTGCAGCAGCTGGAGTTGAAGTGCAAAAAGCACACAAAATTTTATGTTGGTTCGTACTTGTAGGGTGGTCAATTTATCCATTAGGATACATGATGGGAACTACAGGATGGTACAACGGAATCATCCCAGAAGGGAACATAGATGTTGCATATAACATTGCTGATGCAATTAATAAAATTGGGTTTGGTTTAGTAATTTATAACCTTGCTGTAAAATCTTCAAAAGATTAATTTCCTTTTTTTTATATTTAATGTTAGTAAACCGAGCTTGTAATAGCTCGGTTTTTTTGTTTTTATAAGTTTTATGTGCTGGTTTTCTATGAAAATTATTAAACAAAATTTCATTTTTCATGCAAAGTTGCCCTTTTTGCTATTTTAACAAAAATAGTTAATTATATGTAATTGGTATTTTTGATCATTTATGTACAATTTGAACTTGATTTTTCAATATTTAGCATATTAAATTTCTTTTAGTTTTTAGTTTAAACTGTAACTCGCTATTGAATGTAATTTCGGTAGATATTTATAGGATGTTGATGGCTATTTTGTCTGTTT
>NZ_QKNZ01000072.1:0-20543 GCF_014156605.1 Flavobacterium sp. SOK18b | reverse complement strand
TTATTAAAGGACCATCAAGTAAAAGTCTCAATCTTTATGGCAAAAGAAATGAATCAAATGCTAATTATCTTATAAATAAGATTCATAAAAACAAATGATTTGCAGTAAATCAATATCTTTAAAATTTATTTTTATACAAAGTGTAACATTTGCACCATTGCCAAGTCTTTATTAAAACGAAACCACTATTTGAACATTAACCAATGTAATATCGAAGAGCTGATTGTATTGTGTAAGCAAAACAATCAAAAAGCACAATACGAAGTATACAATCGTTATGCTTCCGCTATGTATAATGTTGCTTTTAGAATTGTAAAAGACAGCCATTATGCTGAGGATGTAATGCAAGAAAGTTTTTTGAAAGCATTTTCAAAACTAGAAAATTACAAACAAGAAGTTTCATTTGGCGCTTGGTTAAAAAGAATTGTGGTCAACCAAAGCATTGATTTTTATAAAAAAAACAATCAGTTTAAGGCGGAAGATTTTGAGATGACTTTGCATAAAATTGAAGATATAGATTCGGATTTCTCAATGAATAGTGACTTTACTAATTTGAAAGTCAAACAAATTTTAGAAACCATAGCAACTTTAAAATATAACTATCAGATGGTTTTGACATTATTTTACATTGAAGGATATGACCAAGAAGAGATCAGTGAAATTTTAAATATAAGTTATGCCAATTGCAGAACTACATTGAGCAGAGCCAAAGACAGTTTGAGAAAAAAATTAGAAGAAATATGAAAAGGAACCAAGACCCAATAGACGAACTCTTTATTAAACACCAATTTCAATGGGACATTGAGAATTTAGAGGCTAATAATGAAGTACGTTTTAAAGAAAAATTAAATCAAAAGAAATTTAATTGGAAACTCTTTACAAGTATTGGTATAGCTGCGTCAATTATAATATTCATGGGGATTACACTATGCAAACCTTCTTATGAAAAACCTTCTGAACTGCAATACGCATCAAGAGAAACCATACAAACCGATTCTATTTTTACAGTTTTAATCGAAAGAGAATTAGAAAAAATTGAAGAAAAGAAATCACCCGAAAACAAGAAAATTATAACTGATGCTCTTAAACAAATGAAGCAGCTAGATGCTGACTATGAAAAAATAATTCAGGAATTAGAAGTCAATGGCGAAAGTAAACAGATTATTTATGCCATGATTAGTAACTTACAAACACGCATTTCTTTTTTGCAAAAGGTACTCGAACACCTTGAAAATAACGAACACAAAAAAGTATTTCCAGATGAAAAAACAATATAACTATATACTATTCTTGCTACTAGTACCATTTTTAGTGCAGGCAGCTACAAATGATTTTATTCATTCTAAACAAAAAAACATCAAAAAAGCATACTATGTTAATTCAAACGCTATTCTAGCGGTAGATAATTCATACGGATCTCTTGTAGTAACCACATGGGACGAAGATAAAATTGAACTGGATGTTCAAATACGAGTTAGCGGTGACAACGAAAATTGGGTCAATCAAAAAATAGAAGCTATAACAATTGATATCCAAGCTCTAAAAGGATTAGTAACCGCAAAAACAATATTTGAAAATTCGAATATTAAAAGTTCTGGGAAAAAAAATAGTTTTGAAATAAATTATATTCTCAAAATACCTAGAAATGGAAGTATTAAATTGAATAACAAATATGGTAATATTACCACTACTGATATTGTATCAAATGCTGAAATAAAATGCAAATACGGAAAGATTACCACTGGAAAATTACAAGGAATTAGCGACATCAATATAGAATATTGCAACAATTCCAGCATAGAGCTTATCAAAAACGGACAAATTAATGCAAGATATTCAAGTATTAAGATTGATGAGACCTCCAAACTTCAATTAACATCTGATTATACAGATATAGAAATCTTAAATAGTGATTCTGTTGCTTACACTAGCGATTATGGCAAAATTAAAATCTCAAAAATAAGAAACCTAGAAGCTAGTGGAGACTATCTTACTATTCAAATAGGAGAAATTACAGGAAGCTTATCACTCCAAACAAAATACAGTTCGCTTGCTATTCAATCTGTTCATGCTAAAGCTAAGTCTCAAATGATATCAGCAGCTTATACAGGAATAACTATTGGTTTTCAACCCAATTATTATTTTGACTTGAATGCCATCTTAAAATATGCCAATCTAAAATACGATAGCGCTCTTGAAATGGACAGTAAAGAAGAAAACTCACAAACAAAAAAATACACAGGCTTTCATAAAAGAAAAGGAATAAATAGCATAACTATAACAACTAATTATGGGAACGTAGTGCTCACACAAAACCAATAAACTAAACTAAATTAATTATGAAAAAATCACTTTTATTACTTGCAGGTTGCGCTTTATTATCCACTACTTTAACCTTTGCTCAGTGGTCTAGCAAAAATAAAATTCAAGGAAATGGAAACATAGTTTCTGAAAAAAGAACGACAACAGATTATGATGCTATTGCTGTATCTGGATTCTTTGATGTAGAACTGGTTTCAGGAAAAGAAGGAGACATTACTGTTAAAGGAGAGGAAAATTTAATACCCTTCTTAAAAATTGAAGTATTAAACAATATACTTAAAATTAGTTCCGAAAAAAATAAGTACTTGAGCACGAGTAAAGGCAAGCAAATTTTAATTTCGGTTCCCTTTGAGGAAATTAACAAAATAAGTTTGACAGGATCAGGTGATGTTAATACAAAAAAAACAATCAATAGCAATTCGTTATCAGTACAGTTAACTGGTTCTGGGGATATTAATTTAGAAGTAGCATCAAGTTCAGTTGCAATAGATGTAACAGGATCCGGAGATGTCACTATTTCAGGAACTACAGAGGAATTAAATACAGCTCTAAACGGTTCTGGAGATATAGATACTTCAAAACTGAAGGCTAAAAACGTTCATGCTGCCGTATCAGGTTCAGGAGATACTACTGTTTTTTGTTCTGATAACTTACACGCTAGAGTTTCGGGTTCGGGTGACATTCAATACAAAGGTGATCCAAAGAAAAAAGACACCAAAGTAAGTGGATCAGGGAATATATCGAAATCCTAAAAACCTATTTCAAAAGATATTAAAAAGGTGTTTTACGATTGTAAAACACCTTTTTTTGGTACTTTATTCAACAGAATTACAGCAATTATAAAGAAAAGCGCTAATATAGCAATAGCTAATCTGGGACTTCCAGTAATTTGATCTACAATTCCATAAACCACCATTCCTATAACAATACCTATTTTTTCGGCTACGTCATAAAAACTAAAAAACGATGCCGTATCCGTAGTTTGAGGCAACAACTTTGAATAAGTAGACCTTGATAACGACTGAATGCCCCCCATAACAAGTCCTACACAACTAGCCATAATATAAAACTCTAAAGGTTGAGTAATGAAGTATGCTGCCACACATAATAAAACCCAAAAACAATTGATAAAAATTAAAGTTGGGATATTTCCAAATTTACTTGAAGCTCTTGACGTTAAGAAAGCTCCTAAAACTGCGACTAATTGAATAAGCAAAATACAAATTATCAAACCTACTGTTCCTTCTTCTTTAGTAGGCCATTGAATTTCTTGTGCACCAAAATAAGTAGCTACAAGCATCACGGTTTGTACAGCCATACTCGACACAAAAAAACTTCTTAAATATGCTTTTAAAGCTTTATTTTCTTGCAATAAAAGCCATACTTTTTTAAGTTCATTAAAACCATTAAACACTACTTGACGGTTAACTTTGTGACCGCTATTTTTGTTGCCGTTGGGTAAATAATAATATGAATATTGACTAAAAAGAATCCACCAAACACCTACCATAACAAAAGAGTAGCGCATTGCTTTCATGGCTGCTTCTCCATCTGTTCCTGAAATTCCAAAAAGCTTAGGTTTCATAATCATCAATAAATTAATAATTAATAAAATTACACTCCCTATATATCCCATGGAATAGCCCTTAGCACTTATTTGATCTTGCTGCTCTTCATGAGCAATATCTGGTAAATAAGAGTTATAAAAAACCAAACTCCCCCAATATCCTATTAATCCTAATAAATAAAATAATAAGCCAACATATATATTTTCAAGGTCAAACCAATACAAACCCATACAGGATAAGGCCCCTAAATAACAAAAGAATTTCATAAACGCCTTTTTATTTCCAACATAATCAGCTATTCCAGATAATAATGGAGATAAGAATGAAACTATTAAGAAAGCAAAAGCAGTAATAAAACTTATTAACGCTGAATTCTTAAGGTGCATCCCAAAAACATCAATATAATGACTGCGGTCTGAAAATAAAGCATCATAAAAAATAGGAAAAACAGCTGATGCAATAGTTAAAGTATAGACAGAGTTTGCCCAATCATAAAAAGCCCACGCATTTAATAATTTTTTACTTCCTTTTTCTAATTCAGCCATGTGATTTTTTTTGGTTACGAATGTATTTATTTTTTTTCAAGAACAATGCAAAACCTTATTTTTTTACACATTAAGAAATCATTATTCATAAAATCATCTTATGTAAACAAAAAAAGCTATCCATAACGGATAGCTTTCTACATAATAAAAAACAATATTATCTTATCACTCCTACTTTAGCAGCAATTGCTTTTGCTTCGGGTATGTACGCTTGTAAATTAGCAATTCGGGTAGCATCTGACGGGTGTGTACTCATAAATTCTGGTGGTGCTTGACCATTAGATTGAGCCGACATGCGCTGCCAAAAAGCAATAGACGTTTCAGGATTATATCCTGCAATTGTCATTAAAACCAATCCTATTTTATCAGCTTCTGTTTCGTGAGCTCTACTAAATGGAAGTATTCCTAAACCTTGAGAGCCTAATCCATAAACTTGACTCCATACTTGTTGTGTTTTTTCACTTTTACCTCCAGTCGCAACTGCTACTCCTACGGCTCCTAATTGTTGCAATTGAGAGGCACTCATACGTTGCGCACCATGATCAGCAAGAGCGTGCGAAACCTCATGTCCCATAACTGTTGCTAGGCCTGCGTCATCTTTAGTAATTGGTAAAATCCCAGAATACACTACGATTTTTCCACCTGGCATACACCATGCGTTAACTTCTTTGTTGTCGACTAATTTATATTCCCATCGATAATCTACTAAATACTGTCCTTGACCTAAATATGTTAAATATTTCTCAGCAGCAGCCTTAATTCGGAAACCTATAGCCTCCACTTTCTTTGCATCGGCAGTTCCTGTAATTACTTTATTCTCTTTCAAAAATGTATCGTATTGTTGAAAGGCTGTTGGAAATAACTGATTATTTGGCACAAAGTTAAGTGTTTTTTTTCCTGTAATGGGATTGGTAGCGCAAGAATAAACAATTCCTAATGTAACCAAACTAACTAATACATATTTTTTCATAACTGTAATTTTATAAGAATCAAAAATACAAAAAATGTGTCTGCATTACTTATATAATTAATGTAAATAGTTTCAATATTAATCCAAGTTACCCATAATATGAAAAGATATAAATCCTTTTTCAACAAGAATATATCCTTCTTTTTCTAAGGTATCACTATCAAATGCGACTGCTACATTGTCAATTTCAATATTTTTCACCTTGAAAGGCAAGCCAATAAAATTCATTCTATACTTAGAATAATTAGTAACATACTTCCCTTCTTGATGAGCTTGAATAATTAATTCATTTTCTTTACCTGTTGCTTGAAAAGACATAAAACTGTATCGTCCTTTTTTGTAATCATAACCATCTTGAGCATCCTCATAGACTACAGATAATTCTTTACCATCTTTGTAATATACATCTAGTATCAACTCATCAAACTCGAGTTCGCCTACATATTGCTGAACCGGATATTTAGGAATAATAGATCCTGCTTTTATAAAAATTGGAATTTGATCAAACTTTGTATCTACCCAAAGTTCTTTTCCACCTTTACACAACTCGTTTGTCCAGTAATTATACCATTCGCCACGAGGTAAATACATTCTTCTACCTAAAGCATTAGGTTCTAAAATGGGACAGACTAATATTTGATTCCCAAAAACAAACTCATCATTACGATAGTGGGTTTGAGTATCTTCTTGATCAAAATATACCAATGGTTTCAACATTGGTACACCTTCTTCGATGTACTGCCAAAACATGGTATACAAGTAAGGCAACAATTGGTATCGTAAATTTACAAACTTTCTAGTAATATCAATTACTTCGTCATCAAAAGCCCAAGGTTCTTGATCGCCATGATCTCCAGAAGAGTGCGTTCTACAAAAGGGGTGAAACACTCCTAATTGTATCCATCTAGCATACAATTCCCCTGAAGGCTGCTCTGCAAAACCGCCAATATCTGAACCCGTAAAACCCATACCTGAGATTGACATACGTTGTACTTGTATGTTTGCAATCCATAAATGTTCCCACGTAGCTACATTATCACCTGTCCAAGAAGAGGTGTAGCGTTGCGCTCCTGCATAAGCTGATCGTGTAATAACAAAAGGTCTCTTAGGATAGGCAAAACGTTTTACACCATGATAAGTGGCTCTAGCCATTTGAGTACCGTAAATATTGTGTGCTTTCCTGTGGCTACATGGATTTCCATCGTAATGATGACGCACGTCCATAGGAAATGTTTTATTAGGAACCTCCATAACGGCAGGCTCGTTCATATCATTCCACACTCCTTTAACACCTATATCTGATATTAATTCTTTAAATAGACCAGCCCACCATTCTCTTACTGTGGGGTTTGTAAAATCAGGAAAATTACATTCTCCAGGCCAAACTTTTCCTTTCATGTAAGGACCATCGGCACGTTTACAAAAATAATCATTTGCCAAAGCTTCTTTGTAAACCGAATATTCTTTATCAATTTTTATCCCAGGATCAATTATAACAACCGTTTTAAAACCATCTTCGGCTAACTCGGCTACCATTCGTTTAGGATCTGGAAAATAGTTTTTATTCCATGTAAAACATCTAAAACCGTCCATGTAATCAATGTCAAGATACAAAGCATCACAAGGGATTTTTAGCTCTCTAAACTTAGCAGCAACATCTTTTAAATTACTTTCAGGGTAATAACTCCACTTACACTGGTGGTATCCCAGCGCCCATAAAGGCGGTAACTCTGGTTTTCCTGTTAAATCTGTGTAAGTTGTTACCACATCTTGCATTTGTGGACCGTAAATAAAATAATAATTCATTTCACCACCTTCGGCCCAATAACTAGTTACGTTGCGGCGTTCATGACAAAAATCAAAAAATGTTCTAAAAGTATTGTCAAAGAAAATTCCGTATGATTTTTTGTTGTGTAAACCTATGTAAAACGGAACTACTTTATAAAGTGGTTCTTGATCTTTTTGAAATGCATATTGATCTGTTGCAAAATTTTCAATACGTTTTCCTTTAAGATTCATTTGAGTGGCTTTATCACCTAAACCGTAAAAACATTCCCCGTCTTTTGAGGACTTACTCATTTTTACAATGTTCCCACCATATTCATAACTTTCTTCCCAGTGAAATCCTAGTTCATCCTCTAATATAATGGTATCTTCTAAGTCATAAATAGAAAGTCTCATGTCTGATTTTTGAATCCTACACTTAACTTTACTTGTTTTTATTTGGTAAAACACTTCGTGCTCACTTACCTCAAGAAAATTATACCCATGCGAATGGCTTTTATCTACCGCGTACGAAAAATCATTGCTAAAATAGCCTTTAGTAGTAAATCTAAAACGTATTAAACTATCTCTTAATACCGTTACTTTTAAAATAACACTGTTGTCTGTGTGAAAATAAACAGAATCAACATCATGTTCAAACGATACTATTTTTGTAGGATACAAGTCTCCTTTATATTCTAGTTCTGTATTTGTAATCATGTGGTATGGTATTTATTTGGACTGGTTTTCAAAAATCAAACATACAAAAAACGAACATAATCTCTTTAAAACATGACATTTATTAACGAAAACGTTATATATAATTATTGATATGCACCATCCATTTTTTTAAATAAAAATTAAAGTTTGAACACAAATTTTATACAATCTGGAAAGCAATTACACTCAATGGAGGAAGAATCAAAGCAACCGAATAATCTCTGCTATCATAAGGAATACTTTGAATTAAAATTCGCTTAGAGTTTTGAACACCGCTTCCTCCATAAATAGTCTCGTCACTATTAAATATAGATTGTAAATTACCCGATCTTGGAATACCAATGGTATAGTTTTCTCTAATCACTGGCGTAAAATTACACACAACAACTAAATCATCTTCTTGATTATTTCCTTTTCTGATAAATGAAAAAACTGCATTTTGATGATCCGAATAATTAATCCATTCAAAACCATCAGGAGTAAATTGTTTTTCATACAATGCAGGTTGCGATTTATACAATGCATTCAAATCTGTAATGATCTTTTTAATTCCTTTGTGAAAAGAAAATTCTAATAAATGCCAATCTAAGCTTTTTTCAAAATTCCATTCGCTACTTTGACCAAATTCACCGCCCATAAACAAGAGCTTGGTACCTGGATGCATGAACATATAGGCATATAAAAGTCTAAGATTTGCAAATTTTTGCCACTCATCACCAGGCATTCTTCCTAAAATAGATTTTTTGCCATAAACCACTTCATCATGTGAAAGTGGTAACATAAAATTTTCTGTAAAGGCATATGTCATGGAAAATGTCAATTCATTTTGATGGTATTTTCTATAAATAGTATCTTTTTTAAAATAATCCAAGGTATCATGCATCCAACCCATCATCCATTTCATCCCAAAACCTAAACCACCTATAGAGGTAGGTCTTGAAACCATTGGGAACGATGTGCTCTCCTCTGCAATAGTTTGAGCACCTTCGTAATTAAGGTAAACTGCTTCATTAAACTCTTTAAGAAAACTGATTGTATCCAGATTTTCTCGACCTCCGTAAATGTTGGGCTCCCACTCTCCTTCTTTTCGAGAATAATCTAAATATAACATGGAAGCCACTGCATCTACACGCAATCCATCTGCATGGTAATGCTGTAACCAAAACAAGGCGTTACTGATCAAAAAAGAACGAACTTCATTTCGTCCGTAATTAAATACCAAACTTTTCCAATCTGGATGGTATCCTTTTCTTCGATCTGGATGTTCAAAAAGATTAGAACCATCAAAAAATCCTAAACCATGTGGATCATCTGGAAAATGAGATGGCACCCAATCCAGAATCACTCCTATTCCCTCTTGATGTAATTTATCTATCAAATACATGAGATCTTGAGGATTTCCAAATCTAGATGTTGGCGCAAAATATCCTACTAACTGATATCCCCAGGATGGATCGTACGGATACTCCATTATAGGCATAAATTCTACATGAGTAAACCCAGTTTCTTTGAGATATTGAACTAACTCAAGTGCTAATTCTTGATACGACAGAAAACTATTATCTTCAACGTGACGTTTCCAAGACCCTAAATGCATCTCATAAACAGAAAAAGGTTTGTTTAAACCATTCCTTTCTTTTCTGTTTTGTATCCATTCTGCATCGTTCCAATCGTAATCAAGATCCCATACAACAGAGGCTGTTTTTGGCGGTTGCTCACAAAAAAAAGCAAATGGATCTGCTTTTTCAGTGACAACTCCATCAATGCTAGATTGGATTTTGTATTTGTAAATGGCTCCTTTTTCAATATTTGGAATAAAACCTTCCCATATTCCTGATGAATCCCACCGTACGTTTAATAAATGCGAATGTTGATGCCAAAAATTAAAATCCCCTACAACAGATACTGAATGAGCCGATGGTGCCCAAACTGCAAAGTACACTCCTTGCACTCCATTCACAGACATCATGTGAGCACCTAGTTTTTCATAAAGCCTAAAATGCTTGCCCGCTTTGAACAAGTCAATATCAAAATCAGTAAAAAGGGAGTGTGTGATAACAGTATTCATATAGGATTTGTGTACATTTAAATGATGTACTATTTAAGTTATTTAATACTAAAATTATCTGGTAATACAACTCCTTTTTTAATTACAACAATACCATCTTTAATCGCATATAAATCTGTAGAAAAATCAGCTAAATGGCTTCCTCCGTTTATATGAACATCATTCCCTATCCTGCAATTTTTATCTACTATTGCATTATTGATGTAGCAACGTTCACCAATACCTACAAGCTGCTTACCAGCATCAATATCTTTGTTCATATCATCTATATTTTGATAATAATCATTACCCATGATATAGCTATTCTCAATCACGGTACCCGTTCCTATCCTGGATCTAATACCTATTACTGAATGTTTAATATCTTTGGCATTCAAAATACAGCCTTCAGAAATTAAAGAACGATCAATCATTGTTTTCTGAAATTTTGATGGAGGCAAAAGTCTTGGTCTAGTGTAAATTTTATTGGTATCATCAAACAAATTAAACTTTGGTAAGTCTTCTGTAAGACCAATGTTAGCTTCAAAGAAAGAATCAATATTTCCAATATCGGTCCAGTATCCTTCATATTGATAACTTAGTATTTTTTTATGACCCACTGCCTGTGGAATAATTTCTTTTCCAAAATCCTTTGTTTCCTTGTTAGACATAATGTCTACTAACAATTCTTTATTGAAGATATAAATTCCCATTGAGGCTAGGTAATGCTTGCCCTCTTGTTTCATTTGGTCACTCACATCTGATTCCCAATCTGGCAAAAATTCTTTAGCCGGTTTTTCAATAAAAGATTCAATACAACTTTCAGAATTAGTTTTAAGGATACCAAATTCCGGTGCATCTTTTGCATTAACTGGTAAAGTTGCAATGGTAATATCGGCTTGTCGTTTGATATGTTCTTCAACCATCTCATTAAAGTCCATTTGATACAATTGATCTCCAGAAAGAATCAATGCATAATCAAACTCATGGTTTAAAAAATGGGGCATACATTGTCTTACAGCATCTGCAGTGCCTTGAAACCAAGTTGGATTATCTGGAGTTTGCTCCGCAGCCAATATATCAACAAAAGAATGACTAAAAATGCTAAAGTTATAGGTGTTTTTTATGTGAGCATTTAAGGACGCCGAATTGAATTGAGTCAATACAAATATTCTATAAATATCTGAATTCATACAATTTGAAATAGGAATATCTACCAATCTATACTTCCCTCCAATGGGTACAGCAGGTTTAGATCTCGACTCTGTTAAAGGATATAATCTGGAACCTTGTCCACCACCTAAAATAATTGCAATAACATTTTTCTTTTTAGCGTTCATTTTTTGTCAATTATAGTATTGTACATTTCTAAATATTCTAAACACACTCGTTCCCATGAGTGATCAGTATTCATTCCTCTCTCAATAACTTCATTAATTGCTTCTCTGTTTTCAAAAAGTTGTTTTGCACGCCTTATCGAATAACAAATATCCACAACAGATGCCTGATCATGACAAATACCGTTTCCATCATCACCAAAATCAATTACAGTATCTCTTAATCCTCCTGTTCTACGCACTATAGGAATTGTCCCGTAACGCATAGCATACATTTGATTCAGTCCACAAGGTTCAACTCTTGATGGCATTAAGATAAAATCAGAACCTGCATAAATCAAATGGGCTAGTGCCTCGTTATAGCCTATGTAGGCATTGAAATTACCTTTAAACTCAGGAATAAGATTTTTTAATTTATTCTCTATAACTACATTTCCAGACCCTAAAACAAAAATGTTGATTTCATTGGCTTGTTCTTTTAAGGCAAAATAGGCTGCATCTGGCAATAAATCACCTCCCTTTTCTTCAAACAATCTTCCTATAAAACTAAAAAGTGGTTTTGTTGCATCCAGATTAAAAAGAGAGCAAAGCTTTTCTTTATTGGCTTGTTTTCCAATAGCAAAGTCAGCTATAGAATAATTCTTCTCCAGCATATCATCTGTCATTGAATTCCAAATTTCTACATCTATTCCGTTCAAAATCCCTTTGGACTTGTACCGTACATTTTGAAACAGCGATTCTAATCCACTAGCAAAACCATTTATTTCGTCTAAATAACTTGGTGAAACGGTGGTAACTCCTCCTGCACATTTTACGGCTACAGCCAATGAATTAATGCAATGATCCCATTCTAAAACGTTCTTATGAATCAAATCAAATTCTGGGATATAAGCCATTTTTTCAAAACCAAATTGTCCTTGGTATAAACCATTATGGATTGTAATAACGGTGGGAACTGCTCGAAGTTTTTCATATTTAAAACTGTATTGCATCATAAACGGCATTATTCCTGTATGATGATCATGACAATTGATAATATCAGGAATTGTATTTCTATTCGAAATAAAATCTAAAGCCGCAATTTGAAAAGCTAAAAAGCGTTCTATATCATCCTGAAATCCATAAATTTGTTTCCTATCAAATAATTCAGGAATGGCAATCAAATACAACTCAAATCCTAATTTATTTGTTGACTCTTTATGAACACTAAAAGGAAAATTAAAATTACCTAAAGATACATTTCCATTAAAAACAGTTTCAAATGCATTTTCATTAGTAAAATCCACATCATATTCTGGAATAATAACCCGAACTTCATGGCCTGCTTTAGTTTGATACTTGGGTAGTGCTCCAACAACATCGGCAAGACCACCAACTTTTGCAACAGGAAAACATTCAGCGCTAATATGAAATAACTCCATGAAATTAATTTGTGTTTTAAAAAATACTTTTTGTTAAAAAAACATTTAAATTTCTTTTAAAGATCTAAAAAAAAGTACTTTTATGTTTTTCTAAATTTAGTAAAAAAATTACAAAAAAATAATCCTATCGAAAATTTAGTATAATGACAAAAAAGAGTACCGTTCATACACAATCCTTAAAAATTCCCAAGATAATTTTACACACAAGCAAATTAATCGCTTTTTTTTCTTCAAAATTAGTAACACTATTTGCTGCAAAACTATTTACTACACCCACAAAATATAAGGTTCCCAAAAGAGAACTCACAATGGAAAGTAAAAGTTTAAAAAGTACCCTAACCATTCCTGCAATAAATAAAGAAATCACACTCTATGAATATGGCATTAGCGATAGAAAAATATTACTTGTTCATGGTTGGGCTGGTCGTGGAACACAGTTATTCAAAATAGCAGATGCGCTTTTGCAAAAAAATTATAAAACAATAAGTTTTGATGCGCCTGCACATGGAAAATCCCAAGGCTCATCAGCAGTTATGATGGACTTTATAGCTTCCATTCTTGAAATTGATAAAATTCATGGACCGTTTGAAGGTATTGTTGGCCATTCATTAGGAGGAATGTCGGTATTAAACGCCATAAAAAACGGAATGAAAGTCAACAAAGCAATTATTATTGGTAGTGGCGATGTTGTCTCTGACATAATAAATGATTTTATTGCTAAACTAAAACTAGATCCAAAAATAGGTATTTCACTACGATCTCATTTTGAAGAAAAATATAAGGACGATATGAATAACTATTCCGCATCTCATGCTGCAAATGAAGTACCTATCCCTGTTTTAGTAATTCATGATGCAGATGATCCTGAAGTTCCGCTTAGTGCTGCAAAGAACATTCACAATCATTTAAAAAAAGGAGAATTAATGGTAACAAACGGTCTTGGACACCGAAAAATATTAGGAAACTCAAAAGTAATTGAAGCAACAATAGATTTTTTAGAAAATTAAATTTACAAACTACTTACAACATGAAATATCCAATAGAAAAAACAGAAGAAGAATGGAAAGCGCTTTTGGGAGAAGATAGATATCGAATTTTACGTCTTAAAGGCACCGAATATCCACATACAGGAACGTTCAATTTGCACTTTGAAAAAGGAACCTATACCTGTGGAGCTTGCAATGAAAGTTTATTTGAAAGCAATACCAAATTTGATGCGCATTGTGGCTGGCCTTCTTTTGACGAATCAATTCCTGGAAAAGTACAGTATATTGATGATGTATCTCACGGAATGAAACGTACTGAAATTTTATGTGCCACTTGCGGCAGCCATTTAGGGCATGTTTTTAATGATGGACCTACAAAAACAGGTCAAAGATATTGTGTAAATTCGCTCTCCATCAATTTCAAATAAATTTAAAAAAGGGATTAAGTACTAATGACTTAATCCCTTTTTCTATTTAGCTCAAGAAAGAGGCTTTGTATTTTGGTACTACTCTTTTTTTGGTGGCTTGCTCATAAGCATATCCTAGAGAAATTAACAAGCCTTCGGTATATGGTTTACCAAAAAAGGAAAGCCCAACAGGTAATTCATATACCTGCCCACAGGGTACTGTGATATGAGGATAACCGCTCATTGCTGCAGGTGAAGTTAAGGAATAAGTTCCCCAACGGTCACCATAAATAGTGTCAATACTGCATGACGGACCCATTGTAATTCCGCAAATGGCATCAAGACTATTTTGAGCCATGACTTCATTTAATATTTTTTTACTTCCATTAAAACTCTTTTCGAGACTATCTTGATATTCAGAAGCTTTTAAATCTTTTTTCAAATTAGAACTCAATAAAGTTTCTTGCTTAAAATAAGGCATCGCTTTGTCTTCGTTTGAGCTATTAAAATCAATAACGTCTTTTAATGTTTTTACTTTAGCATTAGCGGTAGCTAAATATTGATTGAGTCCATCTTTGAATTCATATTGCAATACTTCAAACTCAGCTTGTCCTAATACATTAATTTTGTCTATATAATCAATTTTTACTACTGTAGCTCCTTGCTTCTCTAACAATTGAATGGCATCATCAAATAGAGCATTTATATATTGATTCTCTCCTTGCGGTTTGTTTTCAATACCAATTCTCTTTCCTTTTAATCCGTCTAATTTTAAAAAAGAACTATAATCTGTTACAGATTTTCCTTTACTTTCAAGAGTTACAGGATCTTTTTGATCTACAGAAGCTAATACACCTAATAAAATAGCAGCATCAGATACTGTTCTAGCCATAGGTCCAGCTGTATCTTGCGTTTTAGAAATAGGAATAATACCGGAACGACTCACTAAACCAACAGTAGGCTTAATACCTACAATTCCATTTACTGAAGCAGGACAAACAATAGAGCCATCTGTTTCTGTACCTACCGCCACTACACACAAATTTGCCGAAACTGCTGTTCCTGAACCCGCACTTGAACCACAAGGATTATGATCTAAAAAATAAGGATTTTTGGTTTGACCGCCTCTACTACTCCATCCTGATGAAGATTGTGTTGATCTAAAGTTGGCCCATTCACTTAAATTGGTTTTACCAATGATTACTGCGCCTGCATCTCTTAACTTTTTCACAACAGTTGCATCGTTAGAAGCTATGTTCCCAGCCATTGCCAAAGATCCAGCCGTTGTTTGCATTTTATCAGCCGTGTCAATATTGTCTTTTATCAAAACGGGGATTCCATGCATTGCACCACGGCTTTTTCCAGCTTTAAGTTCTTCGTCAAGTTGTTTTGCAATGGTTAAAGCATCTGGATTAACCTCTATTACTGAATTGAGTTTAGGACCCTTTTTATCTATTTCTTCAATTCGATTCAAATACAAACGCACCAATTGCTCAGATGTAAATGTACCCGATTTCAATTTAGATTGTAGAGAAGTAATTGATTCTTCATCAAGTTCAAAACTCAAATTAAACTCCTCTCCAGAAGCTGATGTATTTTTATCATTAGATTTAGAGTCGCAACCAGTAACCAAAAAAGTATTTATTCCAATGGCAGCAATAGCCGATGAAGCCAAAAAAGATCTTCTTTTCATAAAAATATGTATTTTTTATTTTTTATCTAATGTAGTAAAATATTAATCAGGAGCGTAAACAATTTAAAATGATTTTATGACACTAAAAAAACTAAACTATTAGTATTTTAAAGATTAGTTGCACTAATACATAACAATATTATAATTTTACATCAAAAAAGTAATATATTCGATATTCTAATAATTCGTTTTATAATACAATTTAAAATATAAAAAAATAGAATAGCAAACACCTCGTTTAATTTATTTAAAAATTTAATATTACTTCATGAAAAAAATAGGTATCCTTTTCATCTTTCTTAATTTTTTAAATGTTGTAACGGCACAATATAAGATTGAATATGACTATGTAATCACCAATCAGTTACCTGGTAATGTCAGCATTGTAAGAGCCAATACTTTTTTAGTTACTGATGGTATCTATTCAAGATTTGTAAAAAACCGTGTTTTTAATGGCGTAGTCGATCTGAAATTTGAAAATTCAATGACTGATTTAGAGGAAAGTGCTAATAAAAGTAACAAATATGCAAAAGGAGATAGTTTAGGGTACGTGATTGCCAAAAACTTTAGTAAAGATTCTATCTATATGAGACTTTTAAATGACAAGTCTGAATATGTGCAGATACCACGAAAAATGGTGAAATTTCATTATGAGATAATAGAGGAATATAAATCAATTTGCAATTATAAATGTCAAAAAGCATTAGTGAATTTTGAAAATAGGCAATTTGAACTTTGGTTTACAAACGAAATTCCTATCAGTGATGGCCCATGGCTATTTCAAGGATTACCAGGGCTTATATTAGAAATAAAATCTACCGATAACCTTCATTTATATCTTGCCAGAAGTATCAACAAAACAAAACCTTTAGACAGTTCTACTACAACTTTTCCTTTCAAGAAAACGATTGACTTAGAAACCTATCAAAAAAGGTATTTAGAAATTGAAGAAAATAAATTTAAGTTTAATAAGGCGCAAGGGGATCCCAATGTAAAATTTACAGTTACTATAAATAACCTTGATATTCCTAGAACGGTATTTAAATAAAAAATGAAAAAACTACTGATACTATTATTATTAGCTTGTAATTGTTACAGCCAATATAAAATTGAATACGATTACACAAGTGAAACAAATGACAGTTTTGGCGATGCTAAAACCATTTCTAAATGTTATTTATATACAGACAATTCTAGATCTAAATTTATCAAGGACAGAGTAATCAATGGTCAATACGAACAAGAATTACAATATCCTAATAAAGATTTAGAAGAAAAATTTAAATCAGAGGATAAAGGGATGATTTATGGTGACAGCATAGGATATGTAGTTACAAAATTTATGGAAACAGATTCTATTTATGTACGAACACCAGGAGCCATTCTTGTTAAAGAAAAATTAGAAAAAATAGATTTTAAAATTCAAGACGAATTTAAAACTATAAGTACCTACAATTGTCAAAAAGCAATTGCATCAGTTTATGGTCGTGAGTTTGAAATTTGGTTTACTAGTGAAATAGCAATTCATGATGGCCCATGGAAATTATCAGGTTTACCGGGTTTAATTATTGAAGTACACAGCACAGATAGAAATCATAATTTTTATTTTACATCCATAAAAAAAATGTCTAGTAGTACATATCTATACAGTTTACCAACATTCAAAAAAATAGAAGATCGTGCTGAAAGAATTAAAGCTAGAATAAAAAGTGTAGAAACTCAATTTAAATATAAAAAATCTAAAAATCCAGATTCTGATTTAAAAATGACTATCAACGATTTAGATTTACCCATAATAGAGTTTAAATAAATGAGGATAACGGGAACATTATTAGTTTTTGTAATCTTTACAGTAAGTTTAAAAGCACAAATTCTTAAAGGCAAAATTACATCATCAGACCAAATAGACCTTGTAACTGCAAGTGTTGTCATTAAAGATTCAGCTAATGCCAGAGGCATTAAAGAATTTACAGTAGCCAGAAACGGTGCATATGAAATTAGACTTACCAAAGCATACAAAAACCTATATGTTGAAGTAACTGCTAATAATTATGCTAAAGTAGGTCATACCATATTGAACCCTCAAAAAGGTACAACTTACACACATGACTTTACATTAAACCACGAGACCACAATACTGCTAAAAGATGTAAAAATTTTTGCAAAAAAAAAGGCTTATACCGAGGTGAAAGATACTGTCAATTTTAATGTGGAGTCTTATAAAGATGGATCTGATAGAAAAATACAAGACATCATTAGGAAACTACCCGGAATGGAAGTAAATGACAATACAGGTGAAATTAAATACAAAGGTAAAGCTGTAGAGACAGTACAGCTAGACGGCGATGATCTTTTTAGTGGCAATTACACAATTGGCACCAAAAATATTAATGTAGACATGATTGATAAAGTTCAAGCACTTGAGAATTTTTCGAGCAACAAACTTTTAAAAGGTCTAGAAGGCGATGGAAAAGTAGCATTAAATCTTAAACTTAAAAAAAAAATCAGAGACATCTCAGGAAGTTTGAATTCATCTTTAGGAACTTTTAAAGAAATGAAAACTGCTATAGACACTGACATTAATTTCTTAACACTATCCTCAAAAATTAAATCCTTTGGCACTATTAGTTTTAATAATGTTGCTGTCAACTATTCGCCATTTGATTATTTTGGCAATTTTAGAACACAAAATGAAAATGCCAACACTGCTTTTAAAAATAGCAAAACTATATCTGAATTTAGCTATATAAATATGCTGGATAATAAAAGAACTATACTTAATAATTCCATATTTGCCAACTACAATATCTCTTTAAAAACAGGACCAAACACTACTTATAAATCAAATTTTTATTTTGTTAAGGATCTTATCAATTCTTTAAGTCTAAACGAGACTAACAACTTGATAAACAATCAAAAATTTACAACAAGCGATCAAATAAATGCAGATAAAAAACCAATATTGTTTCGAATGGATTTTGATGTGAAGCATTCTATTTCAAACACATCAACTATTGATTACTACTTTATCATCAATAATGAAAAAATCAATACTTCTTCTTCATTATTTCAAAATGAAAAAGACTTTTTTAATACTGAATTACAAACCGAAAATTTATTTTTAAAATCTAAAGTTCAGTTTACAAAGAGAATATCAGATAAAAAAGCAATTCAAATTACATCAAATCAAACATTTGATAATCTATATCAGAATTTCAAAACACAATCGCAAACATCCGATGTAAGTGCCATCCAAGGCATTCAAAAAAGAAAAGCGTTTTTTGATCTTCAAGCTAGTTACCTTGGCAAAATAAAAAGAGCTAAATACAATTCAATCCTCGGAACTGAATTGATATCAAATCCGCTCTACTCAGACCTAAAGACAGAAGAAAATCCAAATATAAACGATATTAATTTCATTAAAACTAAAGTTTTTTTTAATAATAAGTTAGATTATGACTGGGGAAACATACTTATTATTTCTAATTTTAATAGCGCTTTATTACATCAGGCTATTAAAAATAAAGCCTCAAACACCGAAATCAAAAGCAGCGCGATTTTAATTGAGCCAGACATTAGTCTAAGCTATAAATTCAGTAGAGTATCTAGTTTTAATGTTAACTTAGGTTCAAGATTAAATCCTTTGATTGACAATTACAACTATTCAAATAACATTCTTGTTAGCAACAGAACCACTATAAAAAACAATCTTGATTTACAGCTACAAAGAACAGCTTCCTATGCTGTCGGCTACAATTTATATGACTTATCAAAACAATTTTTAATGAATGCAAGTATCAATTATTCTGAAAACAAAGGTAATTTTTTCTCCAATCTAAATATTGATCAAAATAATTCACAAATATCCTATTTGTTCTTAGACGAAAAATTCAGTACAATAGATTTAAGTTTTAAAATAGAAAAGTATTTACCTTTTATACAATCCACTGTAAGATTTAGAACCCAATACAACGTTTATGATTATAAAAATCTCATCAACAATTCCGAATTACGAAATAACATAAGTAAAAGCAGTAGGAATGAACTGTTTTTGAAGTCAGCTTTTGATGGCCAACTTAATTTTCAAAATATTCTTCAATTCAATTTGACTAAAAATAAAACAAATGCTAATGCTAGTTTTGAAAACCAAGATTTGAATAATGCATTCAAATTGTTTTATACACCTAATAAAAAATGGTTTTCCAGTTTAACGTATGATTTTTATAAAATAAACAATAAAGCCAATTATTCTTTCCTCGATTTATTAGTTAAATATATTCCTAAAAACAAACAATTCAGTTACAGTTTCAATGCAAAAAACATTTTAAATAACGAGCGCTTTATTGAAATTCGCTCATCAGATTATTATACAAGTATTTATACAACTAATATTGTTCCAAGAAGTTTAATTATCACTTGTAATTATAGCTTCTAATTTAGAAAGTTACCGTTTATGATTAAAACGAACGAAGATATCATTGTGTATTAACTTATAAAATTATCAACTGATGTTCGATTAATTTTTAATATCCAGAATCTATAAAGACTGTTAAACTTAATTAAACCAAATGAGATCAAACAGCACTTAAGTTCCTAGATCTTTTAATTTTATTTAAAAACATACTTTATTTTTATAGATTAGACCTACTATATTTACTACATAAATAATCCGAAGGTATTGATATAGACCTGTCGTGTTAAATAATACATCAACAACTAAAATTAAATTATCCAATGAATAAATTCTCAGCAATCATACTAGC
>NZ_QKNZ01000071.1:5950-6276 GCF_014156605.1 Flavobacterium sp. SOK18b | reverse complement strand
GCTTCTGATTTTGCTTTGGCTTCCGCAGCTTGTTTCACAGCTTCGGCATCCGCTTTCGCTTTGGCATCTGCAGCTAATTTGGCTTTGGCTTCCGAAGCTTGTTTCGCAGCTTCAGCATCCGCTTTCGCTTTTGCATCTGCAGCTAATTTGGCTTTTGTTTCTGCTTCTAATTTAGCCTTGGCTTCCGCAGCTTGTTTCGCAGCTTCGGCATCTGCTTTCGCTTTTGCATCTGCAGCTAATTTGGCTTTGGTTTCTGCATCTAATTTAGCCTTAGCTTCTGCAGCTTGTTTAGCAGATTCAGCATCGACTTTCGCTTTTGCATCTGC
>NZ_QKNZ01000071.1:0-5940 GCF_014156605.1 Flavobacterium sp. SOK18b | reverse complement strand
CAGCTAACTTAGCTTTGGTTTCTGCTTCTGATTTTGCTTTGGCGTCTTCAGCTAGTTTCGTAGCTTCAGCATCGGCTTTCGCTTTTGCGTCTGCAGCTAACTTAGCTTTGGTTTCCGCTTCTAATTTAGCCTTAGCTTCAGCAGCTTGTTTCGCAGCTTCGGCATCGGCTTTCGCTTTTGCGTCTGCAGCTAACTTGGCATTGGCTTCTGCTTCTAATTTAGCCTTAGCTTCTGCTGCTTGTTTCGCAGCTTCAGCATCCGCTTTCGTTTTCGCATCTCCAGCTAACTTAGCTTTTGTTTCTGCTTCTAGTTTTGCTTTGGCTTCCGAAGCTTGTTTTAATGCTTCAGCATCCGCTTTCGCTTTTGCATCTGCAGCTAACTTAGCTTTTGTTTCTGCTTCCAGTTTCGCTTTGGCTTCCGAAGCTTGTTTTAATGCTTCAGCATCAGCTTTCGCTTTTGCATCTGCAGCTAACTTAGCTTTTGTTTCTGCTTCCAGTTTCGCTTTGGCTTCAGCAGCTTGTTTTGCTGCTTCGGCATCAGCTTTCGCTTTTGCATCTGCAGCTAATTTAGCTTTCGCTATCTCTTCTGGTTTAGGTTTGTTTGCCGATTGTTTTGCTGCCTCAGCATCTACTTTCGCTTTAGCGTCGGCTGCTAATTTGGCTTTAACAACAGCTGCTTGTTTGGCTGCTTCAGCATCCGCTTTCGCTTTTGCGTCGCCGGCAAGTTTGGCTTTAACATTAGCTGCTTGTTTAAATGCTTCAGCATCAGCTTTCGCTTTGGCATCGGCGGCTAATTTGGCCTTCGCTACCTCTTCAGGTTTAGGTTTGTTGGCGGTTTGTTTCGCAGCTTCAGCATCAGCTTTCGCTTTAGCGTCGGCGGCAAGTTTGGCTTTTACAACTGCTGCTTGTTTTGCTGCTTCGGCATCAGCTTTCGCTTTGGCATCGGCGGCTAGTTTTGTTTTCGCATCAGCAGCTGTAACAGGTACAACTACTTTAGCCTTGGCTTCAGCCAATTGTTTGGCTCTTGCATCAGCAGCAACTTTGGCTCTTGCAGCAGCATCAGCAATTGCTTTTTCGCGGTTCAATCTGTTCTCTTCTGCTTTTGCTTTAACTTGCGCTTCATTTTCTTGTCTTGCTTTTAAGGCAGCATCTGCAACGGCTTTTGTCTTAGCCGCTTTTAACTCATTTTCTTTTTGTATATCTGAAGCTGATTTTTGTGTCACTTTAGGTGTTGACTGTGGTGTCGGAACCGATTTAGGTTCTGATTTTGGGAGTATAGAACCTTCTTCCTCATCCTCATTACTATACTTGCCACTGAATTTGTAAGCTAAAACAATTTCATGTGAAGGTCCAAATTGGGTGAAATTTCCTAATGCTTTTTCATAGTTGTATTCTAAAGCGATTCTGGATGTAAGATTAAGTCCTATCCCTGCTGAAACACCGTGAAATGAATTATAACCAGCTTGCGCCCAAACACCACTAGGAATACTGAACATCATTAAACCAGAAAGGATGGTTTGTTCCTTTTTAATCTCAGTACGAACAAGACCCGAAAATTTACTTCGGTCAAAAAAACCATTACTGTCAATAAAACCCGTATACATTATATGCGCTTGTAATGCTCGTTGTGGGTCATCTTGCACCATTTGTGATGTTTCTAAATTATACAAAACCGCATTGTTTAGAGCAAGTCCAAAATCAAAAAAAGCCGTTCCGTAATTAATCCCTGGGCTTACAACAAGTAAGGAATTTGAAGGAACTAAACCTAATGCAGGATCGGTATAATTACTAACTACTTTACCTGTATTAATTCCACTTTTATAAAAACCGAGATTTAAACCAAAAGTAAGGTTATTGTCTTCACTAAGATATACGTTTTGTGCAAAGTTGGCCACTCCACCAAATGTTGTGAGTACACCATAATTTTGTTGAAACAATCCTATACCAATTCCTTGATTTTCTCTAAAACGTCCTGAATAACTCGCCAAATAAGTTTGCGGCGCATTTTCAAATTGCACCCATTCTCGTTTATTAAAAATGGTAGCGTATGAATTTTGCTCTCTAGCAAAACTAAAAGCAGGATTGATTAAAAATTTATGGAACTTAAGTGAATTTCTAACTGGTATATTGAAAGAGACCACACCATTATCTTGTGAATGGATGGCCTGAAGTAAACAGAAAAAAAAACAAAAACTAAAAAAAATATTTTTCATGTTACCTAATTACTGTGATGGAACCCTTTTTAATCGTATTATCTTGTGTTGTAATGATATAGTAATAAATGGGATTCACAGATTTAAAATCCAGTTGCTCTTCTGGCCAATTATTTTGATAATTTGTTGTATTCAATACCATTTCACCCCTTGCATTCAAGACCACCACCGATGTATTTGTACCACTAATATATTGTTGTGGTATTGTCCAAGTATCATTGATACCATCGTTATTCGGACTTATGATGTTTGGGATTAAAACTACATTAGGGTCTACGAAAGGAAAGCGGATTTCAAATGGTAATTCTTTTTTTGAAACGCAACCGGTAGTTTGTGTTATGGTTAAAGAATAATTTCCTTCTTGATTTGCATTGAGTGTGTTTGTAGTGGCTGATGGTATTAAAGTACCATTCAAGAACCATTCAAAAGTAGGATTATTTGCTGATGTTGTTGCTACTATTTGCTTAGTTTCTCCTTCATTGATAATTGTTGTTCCTGAAACATTTAAGGAACTTGTAAAAGGTACGTTTTCTAGATTGATGGCTCCTGTAGAGGTACAGCCTCCAAAATCAACTCTAACTGTATAATTCCCAGCTGTAGTTGTACTATAATTTTGGCTAGTGGCACCTACAATGGCGACATCGTTTAAAAACCACTGGTAGGTATTTCCAGCTTGTGTACTTAATGTTGTTGGTCCTTCTGATGGACAAAACGGATTTCCTTTACTTGACGTAACAGTTGCTACTGTACCCGCAGCTTCTCCAACAGTAACTCTGTTAGAAAAAGAATCGGAAGTACACGTACCGTAATTGGTTTCTACATAATATCTTCCTGGTGCAGTAACAGTAAGACTAGGGGTTGTGGCTATAGGCACTAAACTAGGTTCTTTAAACCATTTAAAAGTCAGTGATGGATATTTTAAAGGGGAATCATTAGTTCCCGTTCCTGGATTATCAATAGTCAATACATACGAACCACCTTTACAATAGGTGGCATTTTCATTGAAATTATTGATCGAAAATTGGGTGTCTTGTAGCTTGTAATAGGCCGCAAATGCGTTTGAGCTAGGACTAGTTGCTGCAGGGGCAGTACTACGTACTCTTATTCTGAAGTTTTCACCTCCTGTTGTGGTTGGAACAGCAAAAACAAAAGTTCTTGACGAAAGTGTGGCAGTATTTGGTTTCTCTGTGAAACTAAGAGCTATTGGAGCGGAAAAATTTCCCACTCCATCTGACAGCTCTAGTATAAATTGATTTGAGGTACTTAACGACCCCGGAGGATTAAATGAAAAACTAACCTCAAAAGTATTAAAACTTCTATTTGCGCATATTTGTGTAAAACCAAGTGATGGTTTGTTTATAGTAAATTGTGCGTGTAAGGAATTAACTGCTAATAAAAACAGCAATGAAAATAAAAATTGATAAGCTTTAAAAATAGTAGGGGGGCGTCTACATTTCATAATTAGTTTTACATCAACTTGACAGCTATTACATTACAACATTATTAATTAGATGCTGTAATTTTAGATAATTGTAAACGGAAATCCGGTCTTTTTTCATTGGCAAAGTCAATAAAAGTCTCTGCATTATTACTGTTTGGCGAAAAGTAATTAAACAGGTTAGTTTGACCGTAATAAGATTCTAAATCTTCATTATTAGAGTTGTCAACAATAAAGATGTTTCCTTTACAGTTATTAAAGTACATAGATTCAAACTTAATTTTAGATAAGTTTTCTTCCGTCAATTGAATTTTATTGTCCAATAAAACTGCCGGTTTGAAACCAGAGATTACAGTACGCTTGCAGTTGAGTGACGCATTTTCAGCAATATAAATGGCCTCTTTAACTAAACCTGATTCAATATCAACATTAATATTAGCACTATTGTTGACAAGAGTTAAATTAGTGGCTACAACCATAGTCTGCTTTTTAGAGAAATCTACTTCTTCTTTTTTATTATAAGAAGCAATGTCTAAACATCTGGAACCATTTTTACTTGATAAAAAGGAAGAACGAATGGCAAGAGAGTTTGTTAAATTACTCTGAGCTCCGTAGTTAAAACGGTAATCATCATTACTAGATTTGTATGAAACGACTTGAGATAAATTGGTGTCACCTCCAAAGATTTCAAAAGAATTTCCTCCTGAGAAGCTGATCATTATATTTTGTAAAATAGTTTTATTCCCAATACCTGCTAAAAAAAGAGAGTTCAAATTTCCACCACCAGTGGCAAGTTTAGATCCTGCAAATTCAATACGAACGTATCTCATAATACCAGAATTACTTGCAGGATTATTACCACCATAAGATGTTAAAGCTGAATTAAAATCACTTCCACTACCTGTATTTACAGCAGCTACGCCTCCAAATTTATTTAAAGGAGCATCACCTAATATTACGATACCACCCCAATCTCCAGCTTTTCTCAAACTGCGATTCGAAGTAAAGACAATAGGATCTGTTTCTAGACCATCTGCAATAATACTAGCACCTTTAGTGATTATTAAAGTTCCTTTGGTATCAAAGTCACCAATAATTTTAGTTCCAGGTTCAATAGTAAGCACGGCGTTGTTAGTCACATAAACATTACCTTGTAGCAAGTAAATATTTTTCTTATACAATTTAGTATTTGCAGTTATATTAACTGCTAATATTTGATTGGCTTCTCCGTAGTCTACTTTGTTAGGCTTAAACTCGGTCCAGTTATTCAACCAATTATTAAGTCCAATAATTCCTTTTTCTTGCTGTGCCTGAGCAGTTGAAATTACCAATAGAAAAATTGTTAAAATTCGGGGGAAATTTTTCATGGGATTAAAATTTAATTATTTATTATAATTTGAATAGGAAAGAAAGTATCCATTACAATCCTTCAAATTCATGCAATGATTTCATTGTGGTTTCAAAAAATAATATTGCTGCAACCAATGTGTTTTTATCCGCATAAGGCAACATTTTCTTTTGAAAATCTGTAGATACAACTAGAAAATCTTGTGTTCCTTGAGCCACATCTTCTAATGCTTTTTTATTTACTGCATCATTAGGAATTCCTAAATCAGATATAGTTACTCCTGGTAATTTTGCTAGGGCAATGTTTGGCAAGATTTTAACAAGCACTCTAACACGTTCCGTGTATAGCTCAATTAACTCTCCTTTTTGCATCGATTTCAATTGATCTAAATCATGAAATGTTCTTATGGAAGCATCTTTACTAATTATGCTTCTTTCTACAACTTTCGCTTGTGAAAAGGCAGCACCCGTCGACATTAAAAAAAAACTTAAAACAATAACTTTCGCTTTCATAATATTATATTAAAAAAATTTATTTAAGGTAACAAATCTAAACATTTAAACTTAAAACAACATACGTTTTTATTTTTATTTTGGTTTTGGTGTTGAATTGTTAACAATTTTTGGTTAATAAGTTCCCAATGCCTTTGTTTTATTGGTTTTTTTTAATTAGAAACATTACAAATAATGTGGAGTTTACTAATTTTCGTTCAAAACTCAAGTGCATTTAGGGTAAATTTAACATTTTTTAACAATCCATACCGTATTAAAAACAAATCAAAACGCCTATAACCACGTATTTATACCTATATGATTCTTAAAAGTAATAAAAGTTGCTTAATTACTACGTTTTTTTTTAAAAAATCTTTGGTTGCTTATTAGCTTATCAACTTGTGCTTCCCTTTTAAAATAAAATATGAAAGTACAAATACATGTTATAAAG
>NZ_QKNZ01000070.1:0-21272 GCF_014156605.1 Flavobacterium sp. SOK18b | reverse complement strand
CGCGCTACAAGCAGTTTGGGACTAAATAAAGCCCTATTTTCGGATTTGCCAAATCTTCCAAATATAAAACCAATTTTTCCATTAAGCCAAATCCCCAAATTGCTTGTAGCGTGTGTTACCAGTAGTTTATATTATTCATATTCGGGTACTAATAATACTAAAAAATCAATAACGAGTGATACAATTTCTCCATCTTTATCAATTCCCCAATATGAAGGATACATTCCGTCTCCGTAACCTGAATGAAACATAGTTATATTTAATTCCGAGTTGGGAAGTTGAAAGTTTATCCAATCTCCAGAATCCGTTGAGTCATTTTGATCTTTTGCATTTTTCTTAAATTCTTCTGCAAAAAAGTCGTCATAAATATTCCCTTCGGGATTTGCTTTCATAAAGTCCGATTCAAACTTTTGATATACTTTACCCGATTGAAAGTCATAAAAGCCACCTAATCCAGCGTCAACAGGGAATCCGAAATAATCGGCTTCGTCTGTCAATTCGTTAATATCATCTTCTGCTCTCAAAGCCATAACCCATTTTACGGCTTTTTTGTTGCTAAATTCAAGTTTTGCGACAGCATATCTATCTCCAGATTCTTTTGTTTTTGCTACATAAATTTTGACGGGATATTTACCCGGCGTAACTGTTCTTGTCAGAGGTGTTGTTTCGGAATAAACCAAGGGATCACAAACCACTATTTGTCCGCTCGGAACATTTAGCATTCCAATTTCAAGTACCTCAATTGGTGTTTCTTCAACTTCTTTATTGTCAAAAATCAAATTATAATCAGCATGAGAAAGCACTTCGGTTTTCTTTTCATTTTTTTTCTTAAACAGTCCAAACATTTCTTTTTCTTTTTGTGATTCAGTTTTTTTGTCCAATAAGTTACAGGACAAAAGGTTTAGAATTATTCCGAATATTAATAGTTTTCTCAATGTCTCTTTAAATTACTGGTAACTTGTATATATGCGAAACAAACTTCGTGTATACACCCAAATTAAGATGAATTAACGAAGGTTTATTTAGTTTTATCGCTTTTCAAATATATAACTTTTATTACATTATTGTAATTTAATGGAGGTAATTTCATTAAATTTAGTACTAAAATGGGAAAGTTTTCTTGATTCATTTTACACTAGCGGTTGAGTGATTTTAGTTTTATTTATCTGTTTTGTTATTTGTTTTAAAATGGTGTATTTCATCCTTTTTAGCTTTATAAACGACTATTTTAATCTAGCATGTCATTCCTTTTATTTGTTCGTATTGAGTATGATAGTTTAGTGATAGTTCGAAAAAAAATATTCGTGGAATGATTTTCGTAGCGGGAAGTCAAACATTTTCTTTTACCACTGCTTAATGAAAATGTTTAGATGTAATTGTGATGTATTCTTACTCATTTTCGTTCTGTTTAAACAGCACTTTACTGGGATATTTCTCTGCATACGCAAGAATTAAATCGACACTGTATTGGTTGCTTTTATAGGGAGTGACATGATCTTTTATCTCAGAGGGATCCGTAAATCCTATATCCGAAGCGATGTATCCCATCCCATAGAAGTGCCCTTTTTCAACCCAAATGCAACTGCGTTCTTCAGCAGATCTGCCTTTGTCTATGATGGCAAAGCTGGGTCTGTTTTTTACTAAAAAATCAATAGCGTTTTCGACTTGTTCGTTGTGTAGTTCCACTTCGGGTAAATCGGTTCGGTCTGGTTTTGGAGTAAATTCTCCGTGGTCGTCCATGCCGTAATTACAAAATCGATTATCAATGCCAAATTGTTTGGCTAGTCCTTGCAATACATTAATGCCTTTGTACAAACTATTAAAAAACTCTATACTCGCCTGAAATTTGCCTAATTTGCCAATGGCTAGATACCGATAGCCACTACGCGCTTCATACTCATACAATCCATATTTAGAATCAAAACGTTTGAGTGCTCTGTTGTAGGCGGGCCACAACTTCTTGATTTCATTACATTCGAGCAATAGTGCCATCAATTCTGTGGCACAAACTTCAAAGGAAATGGCGTGTATGTCCCTCAAGAAATTTTGTCTTTGTGGCGTGATATTATGGCCACTGAAATGCGAGGCTACCCTTTTTTTTAAATTGATTGCCTTACCTACGTAAATCACTTTTCTTGTCTGATCGTAAAAATAATAGACTCCTGCTTTATCGGGTAACTGCTCAAAGTCAGCAGGTGGTAAGTTTGGAGGTAAACGCTGATCTTGAGAAGTCTTTTTTATCATTTTTTCGATTACCCCTTCCACATCCCATTCCAGCAAGCGGGAAAATAAAATTGCGGTAGCATCTGCATCACCACCAGCTCGGTGCTGGTTGGTCAAAGGTATGTCTAACGAATTGCAAAGTCTGCCTAAACTGTATGAAGCCAGTCCCGACTTAATCTTTCTGGCTGCTCGAACGGTGCATAATTTTGGCGCAGTCCATTTGAAACCGCTTGCTTCGAGTTGGTGGCGGACAAAAGAGTAATCAAAGTTTACATTATGGGCCACGAAAACGCGTCCGGAAAGCATTTCTAAAACCTTTTCAGAAATATCATCAAAAATAGGTGCGTCCCGAACCATTTCATTGTTAATGCCGGTTAGTGAAAAAATGGCTAGTGGAATTTCTTTTTCTGGATTGACAAGCGTTTCCCAACGGTCGATGATACTAGTTCCGTTATGGATGATAATAGCAATTTCTGTAATGCGGCTGCCACTGGCATTCCCGCCTGTGGTTTCTATATCTACTATGGCGTATTCCTGATTTTTCATGTGCTTTTTATAATTACTCTTCTTTGTGTTAGTACAAAAGAAGCAAAAAGTATTCCCGAGTTTATATTGTCTTTTTTGGGTATTGGTGAATCTTCGACTTCATGGCTGGCAAATCAAAAGCCTGAAAGTTTTTTAATATTGTTTATTACTCCTTGACCATCTTTATTCTTGGTAAATTGATTTCGTGTTCTTGCGGATATGGAGCTCGTTCGGTGGTACTAATATCACCTCTCAACTGTTCTGTTGCCTTAAATTGAAGTGTTTTTGAATTGGCATATCGTGGATCAGGCTTAAAAGGCATTTTGGCCATTTTTGAAACAGTAATGGTTGGAAAATGATAATCTACCTCAACCGTGCCCAAAAGCAAGTAGCATCCGCCGCCTTTGAACGAATAGTTGATAAGGCTTTTAGGAAAATGTGCTGTGTCAAAATAATCGCCATTTGCATCTATCCAAGTGCCAAAAAACATCATTCCCATTTTTGTAGGGACTTGTTTTATAGATACTAAGTAAGCAATCAATTTTACTTCTTTCTTTAGGTAATTAATGAGGTTATTGGCTAAAATACCACTCTTGAATTTAGTTTCTAATAAATCAAATGGTGAACACGAAACAGGAAAACTCAACAATTCAATTTCATCAAAAGCATCTTCTAAAATGGAACGTTCTATAATTGGAAACTTGTATTCCTTAGTGGGTTCTTCAATAAGCAATGGAGTATTTACCTCCAATTTATGATGTATCAAGAGCATTCGTGCCTCGATAATTAATTGACTTTTTGTTTTGCCAATACACCTAAAGGCTCCAATAAATATTAATGTTTGGATACTTTCTAATCCTGATGGGACCTTGGTGATGAAATTTTCAATCGATTTGAATGCTCCATTTTTTTCTCGTTCAGCAACAATATTGAAAATATACTCGCTGTTTAGATTCTTTAAAAGCATAAAACCCAAATACACATCTGTTCCATCAACGGTAGTTTGATAAACGCTTTTGTTGATACACGGATTGTGTATCGTTGCGCCACTCATTTTAGCTTCGTGAATGTAAATTTCGGGTCTGTAGAAACCACCACCATTGTTGATAGCCGCTACCATAAACTCAATACCGTAGTAGGTTTTTAAATATAAGCTTTGGTAACTTTCTACGGCATAACTTGCCGAATGCGCTTTACAAAAAGAATATCCAGCAAAGCTTTCTATTTGTCTGTATACCTCTTCACTCAGTTTTTCTGGATGCCCTTTGGCTTTGCAAGAAACAAAAAATTGATTTTTTACGGATTGTAATTCTGCTAACGAACGTCCTTTTCCGCTGATGGCTCTTCTGAGGATATCGCCATAGGCTGCAGTCAACCCACCATAATGCAACGCAATTTTAATTACATCTTCTTGATAGACCATAACTCCATAAGTTTCGCCCAACTGTTCTTTGAAAACCTCATGAAAATATTCAAATTTATCTGGATTATTGTGCCGGAATATATATTCTCGCATCATTCCACTTTGAGCCACTCCAGGACGAATGATACTTGATGCGGCCACTAGTGTTTTGTAATTGTCGCATTTTAAACGTCGTAACAAACCTCGCATAGCAGGACTTTCTATATAAAAGCACCCTAAAGTTTTACCAATACTGAGCAACTCATTGCATTTGGCTTCGTTTTTAGACAATGAAGTATCTGTGATATCCACTTTAATTCCTCTGTTTTTTTCAATAATTTTAACGGCTTCATCAATGGTACCCAAACCACGCTGACTCAGAATATCGAATTTTTCAAAGCCTATATCTTCGGCCACATGCATATCAAATTGCACAATTGGAAAGCCTTTTGGTGGCATTTCTAGTGCAGTAAAATTGGTAATTGGTTCTTCCGAAATGATGATGCCGCAGGAGTGCATGCTTCTTTGATTGGGATATTTCTCTAGCATCATTCCGTATTCTTCGACATATTTTACCACCGAATTACTCTCTCTTTGTCGTCCTTTGGCTTTTGATAAACCATCCAATTCGTCTTTAGACAATCCAAAAACTTTACCCACTTCCCTAAAAATAGATCGGTATTTGAATTCTACATTTGTACCGCAAAAGGCAACGTGATTTGGATCAAAACGCTTAAAAATATATTCTAAAATAAAATCACGTTCACGCCAAGACCAATCGATATCAAAATCTGGTGGCGATTTTCGGTTTTCGTTTAGGAATCGTTCAAAATACAAATCGAGTTCAATTGGACAGATGTCTGTAATACCAAGACAATAACTCACGATACTATTGGCACCACTACCACGCCCCACGTGCATAAAACCTTGACTTTTGCTGTATTGAATAATGTCCCAAGTGATTAGAAAATAACCACTAAAGTTTAAATCGTTTATTACTTTTAGTTCTTTTATTACGCGGGCTTGCGCTTCTTTGTTCGAGTTCCCATAGCGTTTTAGTAAACCACTTTTGGCTAAGTTTTCTAATAATAAACGGTCGCCTTCTTTGCTTTTGGTATAGAATTTTTTGTTTCGAGGCGTTTTAAATTCAAATTCAAAATTGCATTCTTCAATAAGGAATTCGGTATTTTTTATAATTTCTGGATACTCACTGTACTTTTTAAGCAACTCTTCGGGACTTGTCAGTATTTCAGAAGTTTTGCAAATGTCCTCTTCGGTTAATTTTGACAATAAGGTGTTGTTGTCTATGGCACGCAGAATTCTATGTAAGTTAAATTCCTTTTTGGATCTAAAAGTAACGGGTTGTAGGATTACCGCTTTTTGAATGATCGGCTTCCATTCGGTTTTGAATAATTTTAGCACTTCTTCTGGACGAATGCCAATGTATTCAAAATTTCGCAACTCGTTAGGCATATTAGCTGTTGGATAGATCACAAATACATTTTCAAATGCTGGCGCGACCCCTGGCAAGTGGGTTTTGGATAGATTATGATGGGTTAGCAAACGACACATTTCGCCAATGCCTTTTTGGTTTTTGGCTAAGCCAATAAAAAGCAATCTGTTGTTCTGTCTGAACTCAACACCCACGATAGGTTTTATGCCAACTTCTTTGCATTGTTTTGTAAAATCGTAAATGCCAGTTACCGTATTAATATCGGTCAATGCAACTGAGGTAAGGCCCGAAATTTTAGCTTGTTGAACAAGTTCGTTCAACGGAATTGTTCCGTAACGCAAACTATGATAAGAATGGCAATTGAGATACATTGTGATGGTAATTGAAAATTAACGATTTTTGATTTTATAGTTTTTTGCGTTAGGGATGGAAGCGGCATCCTTTTGTGCAGCGCTAGCGGAACAAAAGATATAGCGTACAGCCCGACCCGCCTTTTTCGGCGGGAAACGCCCAACTAACCCTGAACGTACAACCTGACGAAGTAAATTGTTTTTACTTTGTTTTTTGTTTTATAATGGTGCCTGAACATCGTGAAACCGCATCAAAACCAAACCTATTTTTAATTTTGTCAATGGCTTGGTAGAGCGATAGCAATTCTGTTGTGTCTTCAAACATATTGATTTGATAGGTACCACGAACCAATCCTGTGAACCGAATCCCCACCAACCGCAAGCGCATTCTTCTGGTGTACACTTTCTCAAAAAGGTCTATTGCTGTTTTAGTTAAAATATGATCGAAAGAAGTGTAGGGAATTTTAATTTGTTTGGTCTCAGTATCAAAATTATTGTACCGTATTTTAAGTACTACTGTTGATGCTAAAAATCCTTCTGAACGCAATTGATAGGACAGTTTTTCGACCATTCCTGTGATTAGGGATTTAATGTTGTAAACGTCAATGGTATCGGTTTCAAAAGTATGTTCGGTTGAAATGGATTTTCTTTCGGTGTACGGTTCTACCGGATTGTTGTCTATTCCGTTTGCTTTTTTCCAGATTTCCACTCCATTTTTACCAATCATTTGTTGTAAAACTTCGACAGGCATTTCGGATAGTGTTTGAATGTTTCTAATGCCAATTCTGGATAGTAATTGAAAAGTAACGTCGCCCAACATTGGAATTTTTTGAATAGGCAATGGATTTAAAAAAGGTTTTACATTAGCACCAATAATTTCTATTTTGCCTAAAGGTTTTGCTTCGCCAGTGCCAATTTTAGAAACTGTTTTGTTTACTGAAAGGGCAAAACTTATTGGTAAACCACTTTCTTTTAGAATTTTACTGGATAGTTCTGTGGTCCATTTATAGCAACCAAAAAACTTATCCATACCGGTTAGGTCTAAATAAAACTCATCGATGCTTGCTTTTTCAACAATTGGCGCTACTTCTTTTAAAATAGAGGTTACTTCGTGTGATTTATTAGAATAGTACTCCATATCTCCTTTGATAACCGAAGCTTGTGGACAAAGGCGTAAAGCATATTTTATTGGCATTGCTGAACGGACTCCAAATTTTCTAGCCTCGTAGGAGCACGAAGCCACAACACCACGATCAGAACTACCACCAACAATTAGTGGCAATCCTATTAATTGTGGATTTACTAATCTTTCGCAGGAAACAAAGAAGGTATCTAAGTCCATATGTACGATTGCTCTATTCATCATCATTTCTATTTTTATACATTACAAAATTAGTCTAGATACTAACAAAATTTAGTATATTTGTTGTTACAAATTATAACAAAATAGCTATGTCTTTATTTTCTGATAATATTAGGAATCTTAGGGTACAACATAAAATTTCGCAAGAAAAGCTGGCTGAATCCTTAGGGATCACTAGGGGCCGATACGTGAAGTATGAAGATGGAACCTCTGAAGCTCCGTATGAAATATTGAAGAAAATCGCGTATTATTATCACATCAGTATTGACCTGTTGCTCTCTGTAGATGTGCGTAAAATACCAATAGACGATTTGTTACAATTGGAAAATAACCGATTGGTGTTGCCCATTACGGTAGATAACAAGGGAGAAAACTTTATAGAAGTTGTCACGCAAAAAGTAAAAGCAGGGTATTTGAATGGATATGCTGATCCAGAATATATTGAAAGTCTGCAGCAAATAACCTTACCTTTTTTAGGAACAGGAAAGCACAGGGGTTTTCCGGTAGAAGGTGATTCGATGCCACCTCATGCAGATGGTTCTATCATCGTTGGCCGTTATGTAGAAAATTTAGGAGATGTTAATGATGGTAAAACCTATGTACTGATCACCAAAAATGAAGGCATGGTGTACAAGCGATTGAATAAAAACAAAAAGAATGCACTTGTTGTTTCATCAGACAACAGCTTTTATCCTCCTTATGAAGTCAAGGTTTCTTCTATCCTAGAGATATGGGAATACGTTTGCAATATTGGACTCACAGATGAAAAACAAGAATTAACGGAATCTGCCAGTATAAAGGACCTGTTTTTAGAATTGAAAAGAGATATTCATGATTTGAAAAATAAGCATTAGTTGTGACTGAAAGCTATTCTTAATTAATGAATAAAGGAGTCCATACCAGTTGAGGTAGCGGATATGACTTTTAATCAGTTATTAATTCTGACGTGCATAGTGATTTTTCTACCGTATTATTTTGGGATATTTTTTGGATGTCTATTTGAATGTCAATGTCATTTTTAAAAATTACATTCAATAATTCAATAATTTCCTCCGAAGTACAATCGTTAGAATATCCTTTAAACTGAATTAGCTTATCTTTTGTTTGATGCATTTTGAAACCAGCCAAAGGCAGCCGAGACAAACCATTAGAAATATCGATATTGTTTATTTTCACGTTTGATTTTGTATAAAAAACAACTGGATTTCTGGCTTCTAAGTCAATTAGATACGGGACCCCATTTTCTATTTTTAATCGGCAAAAATCGCCCGTTCTATAGCGTATTAATGGTAAAAAAGGATTGTTCCCTCCTGTAATCACTAATTCACCTCTTTCACCATTAGAAAGTTTAACATCTTCATGTTCCTCAAAAATTTCTAAATATAAATCGGGTCGGATTGCTTTATGCCCCATTTCTGTAGCGTATGCTATATTTCTGCATTCGGTCATCGAATACAGATCAATCACAGGGCATTTAAAATAATTTTCTAATTTATTTTTTGTGCCTTTTGTCAACTTCATTGCGGAAGATACTAGCGCCTTTGGACTCAATTGCGGCTTTAAATCCAACAATGCCATAAATGCTATTGGATCCCCAGTAAGAATTTGTGGATTGTATTTTTCCAGATATTTTTTAGCATCATCAGGATGGTTCCACTCTGATGGATTGAGGTTTATTTTTAAAATTCCAGCTCCCTCTAAATACGTTGATAAAGAGGCATACGTCAATGTTTTTTCTTGGGCACAGATCAAGGCGATGGCTGTTGTATTTTTGCTCTCGCTTATAGAAACATTAAAATCTTTTAGCACGGATTCTATTTGGGGCAACCAACTAGCTTGAGTAACAGCATCAAAGAGAACATCTAACTTCGGGCCCGTAGAACCCGAAGTATAGTACACTAATAATTCCTCTAAGTTAGCCTCATTCGATACAAATAAATGAGGATACTTTCTGATATCTTCTCTAGAAATGGTTGGGGAAGCATTTAAGTCCTCATCTCTATTTTGGTAAAACGGTACTGTTGTATGGCACCATTTTAAATAGTCATTTAGCCAAACTGGAGTTTGCCCTTCGTTCCAAAATATCTTTTCATCACAGTATTTCTTTTTGTAAGACTTAACTTTTGAAAGTTGCACTACATCTAAACGATCACCACTTTTAAAATTAAATTTTGGCGCAAGCGCATCTTGCTTAAGTGTATTTAAAAAACTTAAATCCTCAAGCAGCGGAAAACGTTCCGCGTCTGTTAATGCTATTTGCGGATCACTACTCTCGTCCATAGGTATTTGCTGCTTCTCTAGCTTTTTTCTCAGCCATCTCTTTTTTAATTCTCATAATTCTTTCATGAGCTTCGTAGGATTGTTTTAAAACTTTCTGCCGATCTGCACTGCTCAAAGAGGATAATTTATCTGCAGCTTCATCCTGATTTTCGCCTTCTGGAATAATTTCACAACAATGTAATAATAAGCGAACCATTTCCTCTGCACGTTCCTCATCACTAATCCATTCCTTAAATTTCACATATATCGAGGCTTCACTTAATTCTTCAAACCAAAAATCATATAATTTATCTACTATTAAAGCACTCTTTATAAAATTAGGATGACTCAGTAACCAAATCGAAATATGAATTGCCCGCCAATGGTTATCCTCTATGTACGCTAAATCAAAATTACTCGGTATTTTAAATTCTTTTTTTAAAAAATCGTTACAAATCAATCTATACGTATCACTAATTAAAGCTACCGAATTTAGACCCTCATTTTCAAGACTTGAAGAAGGTTTTAAAAAGATATCTGGACATTTCCTTAAATGAGTTACCAACTCAAAAACATCGTATTTAGACATAGGCATAATTTTGTTGTGAAAATTCAAATGCAAACTTTAAAAGTTCCGTTTCATTTGTAACGTAGTATACTTTCCAGCCCATTTTTTCTAATCGAATTACAAAATCTTTGTTGTAATCTGGATGAGAATGTAAGACCATAGTGCCATGGCCACCTGCATTTTTTAATGCCAATTCAGCCAATTCCCAATGTGTTTGTTTGGTTTGCGTATCAGAATCCAACATACTAAATATATCGTTGTCCGTAACGATTACAATATGCGATTTTTTAGTTGCTTCTTGTTCAAATGGTTTTCGCAATCGTTCTATTCCGTAGGCATAGCCTGTACCTAAATAAGAGGTTAAGGTTGTTAGTAGATCTGTTTCGTCTGTAATAAAACCATCTGTTTCCAAATAGTCGCCGGGCTCACCAGAAAGACATCCCATGACGGATGCTCCAGCACGCAAAGCAGATAATCCAATGATGGTGGCTGCCAAGACAGGCCATGAAAAATTTTGCTTTGGATTCATCATCGACCCCGAACAATCTATTCCAATGTAAACGTTTAAAGGACTTTCTGCAATGGCGTTGTCAGCATCTGAGCCGTAGGTTCTCTTTTGAGTGGTTAATCCCGGAATAAGTGCGGGGGATAAAATGGCAGATTGCAACCAATCTACTTCTTCAATGGCGTCGCCAATGTCCCAAGTTTCCAATCCTTCGGGTAAATCTAGGGACACATTTTCAGAAATTTCCACAGGAAAATCTATTAAATGAGGCAAAGCAATTTCTTTATAATAGGCGTTGATTAAACTCTGTTCGTCCGCTTTTGGGTTGACTTGTTTCATCAAATCAATATAATTCCCCGGACCCATATATCCGTTCCTAGGTCCTTGACCACCCAATTCATTTTTTTCTGAACCTAAACTGTCACTTTTAATACCTTCGCCTTCTTGAAGTCCCAAGGCTTCTTTTCGCATATCGATTACCTCATCGTAGCCTTCTAGATCCAGTTCGGTCATACCAGAAATATCCATAGCACCCGCACCTGCATCTTCAGCATCCAACAGTATTAAAATCTTTTTTCGAGCCTCTTGAAAGGTTTTGTCATCCATCAAATAAGGGTATACCATCACGGCAAAGCGACCACCACCGTGAATCCAATTCTTTGCGTAACTCCTGATCAGAGAGGCTAATAATGAAGCGTCCGCATCTATTTTTTTACTATGAAATGATAAATTAGTCGCTAATTCGCCCCGATTTAAACGCCATAAATATTCATAAGTTCGCATCATCAGTGTCCAAAACTCAGAAAAATTATCCTCTGAATTAATCGCTTGATACACTTTTGACATTCTTAATTTATTGATGCGTTGTAATTTATCATTGATTAAAAAATCCGCATATAAATTAGATATCATCGGGGCTCTATCCTCTATACCTGGCAATGCAAAACGAATCCTATTCAGTAAAATAGCATTATCGTATAAATTTGCAGGAGTAAAAATATGATGCCCTATTTCGTGTGCCAATACTTCAATAGCATAATCTGTAATACCGCGTTCTACAACTTCTTCTATATTAATCACAATGCGATGATCTGTTAATCGAATCATTGCAAAACTGCCTGTAAGCCCCTCTCTTTTGGCCTCTTGATGGGATAAACACCAAATCGGTTCTTGCAAACGCAACAAAGGATTCCACTCCAACTTTGCTTGTTGCCAATGTGATTTCCACAAGGCTACTGTTTGTTCTATTTCGGTTAGATTAAGCATTTCCAAGACTGTATACGTATAAAAAATAAGAATTTTGCAACGTAAAAAACAGAGTGTCTTTTGTTGCTACGACAGATGAAATAGTACTTGTATCCATTTCTGCATTGACTTTTTCAATCCATTTTTCAGAGGTATCCAATTGCTTGGCCTTTGATACAATATAGGCTGCATCAACAGCATTGGCAGGAAGTAAGACCTTGCCAAATTGATCTGCAAAAAGCGCGTAACTACTTTTTGAATCGGAAACAAATACATGTTCTCCTATTTGTGCCAACTTTGGCGGATGTTCAAAATAACCCGTTACACCCACAAAACCACCCTGTACTCCTTCAAACTTGTTATTTCTATTGGACCATGGATTTTCAAATAAATCATAGGCAGTTTTATCTGAACCTAAGTTTTGTAAAATGGTACGTTGAAGGATTTCAGAAAGGGCCGCATAATCTGCTTTTAAGCGAGTTCTTATATGTGCCAAACCACATTTCCACGCATAAATACGTCCTATAATTTTAAAATCTTCTATGGTTTTGATTTCAATAGCACTGCATTCAATAAGTTTGCACCAATAGCTTGTTTTTTCTGGAGCATAACTATGCAAATTTAAAAGTACATCATTCAACAATAAAATGGTTTTTATTGGAAATTTAACTACTAAATTCGGCATTTTTGCCATTAGTAACCAAGCCGCTTTGTATTCATCTTCATAACGGATTGCCAAACCACTTCCAATTAATTTCAATGTTTGCAGATACAGCGCTTTTACTATTTCATGTACTTTTTCTGAGGCCGAATTTAGAGCAATAGTTGCTTCTACAATAGGTTCCACAACTTCAACGATCCAATTGGCTAACGTTTGAGAAGGGATAGTCCCGTATTTCATTTCGCTCTCCTTGTACCATTGATTGTATAACGCACTATTATCACTTAATTCTGCAATAAGTTGAGGAAGACTTATTTTTTCCATTGCAGCCATCTTTTGTAATTGGTATACCGTTGGTGTAGGTACTTTAATTTTAAAATATCATCTGCTCTGTAGCCGTACAACTTTTTCTCCTCAGACCATTTCTGTAGTTGTTTCTCAATATTTAGTAGTCGGTTATCAATTTCTTTAGATGATATATTTTCAAGTCCTTTTTTAAATTCCGCTTCAAAAGTATCTACAGGATCATTACGATCTAAATCTTGACTCACATACTCATCGCACGATAAATCAAATAAGTTTCGCAACCATACAATTCGATCCACTCTGTATACCTCATTCCCCACTTGGTCAAAAAATGGTGATTCTAGATGTGGCGTTAAAGTATCGTGTAAAACAAAGGGCAGCACCTGCCTGATATCTTCTAACTCTACTTTTTTATTCCCTCTGAAATACGCCAATGCTTTAGAAAACATCAATAAAGTCATGATTTTTCTAACCGACAAACCGTTTTTCGCCTGAGAGCCTAAATCTTTTATTGGATCTTTTCCTGTTTCTTTTCTAAAAAGCGAACGCATATCCATTCCGGATAATTTTGCGGTGTCTTTGGTCATGTATTCCAATCGATTGGATGCAGGCTCAAAAAATTCAAACTGGCGACAAAAAAACTCGATTCGTTTGCGTAATTGAGGCTCTATTTTTACACCTCTAATCTGTTTGTTAATGGTGTTCAGCTCCTCTTCGGTAAAAATAATTTCTTCAGGAATTATAGCTTCTGGTTTGAAATTGAGTTCAATACGTTGTAATAAATCGTCAATGAACCGCGTATTAAAATGCATCGCTCTAATAACGATATCAATCCTGTCTTTTAAGGCTTCAATAACTTGGTAGGTTCCACCACCTGCGTCATCATTTGCGGTGAGATACCAAGCCCCATCTGGGCATTCATAAATCTGATCGAAGATCTCAGCATAATTATCTGCCAACACGGTTAATAAGGCCGATTGCGTTCTAGTTGGAATTCGATTGTATTCATCAATAATTTTTACCCGCATGCTTAACCATTTTCGCCATGCAATTCTAATGTCCGATGTTTTTTCGGCCTTCACCATATCCGAAGGTAATGGATGTCCTAATAAATCTGAAATTGTCATTTGAGGTTGCCCGTGTTGTATGGCACGCAATACGTCTTTATTATCGTAACCGGCTAACAATCCCATCAAAACCGAAGTAGCTGTTTTTCCACGACCAGGACCGCCCACTATGAGACATTTTCCTCTTGCTGCTAAGTTCAGTAAAGGCATTAATACAAAACTAGAATAGCTTTGATCAGTGGGAAGATAAACTGGAACTTTACTGTCTCCAAATAAAAACTTTTTAGGATCACCCTCATTGAATTCGATATCATAATACGGACTGATAATGGCGGTGTTCGTGATCCAAAAATACGCTTGACGTAATTTTTCATCTAGTGCTATTGAATTATCAGACTCATTTTGCGGAGTATCACTTGAATACAAATCTTCTATCTGGAATTTGTGTATATCCTTGTCCTCTTGCGGATTCGTTGGTGATTCTGGGACTTTCTTAAAAAATCCCATCGTTCTATTTAATAAATCAGACATAGTTCTATTTTGTTCTAAGTTACTTAAAATTTACTATATTCTTTAGCAGACAATACATTTGACACTTGTTCTATTCTTTCCTCAACAGTGCCTTTGAGCACGTAATACTTAAGATTTCTAGTGTGTAAATCTTCGATGATTTTTTGTTGAAATGTTTTTCTTTTTACATCACCAGATCTATCCCAAGTATCGTCATAAGGAATATCCGTATCACACACAAATATAATATCGTGTCTGCTTTCGGCTAGTTTTGCTAAATTTTCTAATTCTTCAAGGGCACTCCCATGGTAATCTATCGAAAATAAGTAGGTAGTAATAGCATTGGTATCAGAAAACAAAAAGCGATTTGATTGTAATAGCAAAGCATCTTCTCTCTCCAAATGAATTTCTGCAATTTTCAACAGATCTTCTAAGGTTAGTCTTTTATTTACTTGATGATTCTCCCAATATTCTCTTCCGTATTCTGGCATCCACTGGGTATTAAAATGAAGTGCTAACTTTTCTGCCAAAGTTGTTTTTCCTGTTGACGGAGCACCAAGTAATACTACTTTCGTAATCAAATCTTTATAAACAATAAGATCCAAAAATTCTTTGTTTTTAAATAGATCTTTTCTGATTTCCGTTGCAGATATAGGAACACTAATTCGACTTACATCCACCTGTCTATTTATGGCCTTCAAGGATTTACTTATGTGCTCCCCATAAGGCTCACTGGAGTAAAAATGAGAGATGTTGCGATTGCCTAGAATAGATGAAACATAGTCTTCTTGAATTTTCATGATTTCAGGCGTATACCCACTATCATTAGGCGAATTTACACCTTCAATAACCGTTATATTTGGATATATTTTACGTATCCAAGAAGCTCTAGTTGTTAAAGGGATATTTAATATGGGATCATCATAAATAAGCACGATTAATTCATCCACCTCTTTTATCGCGGTTTCAATTACAAATTGATGACCTTTATGAAAAGGAGCATACTTACCCAATGTCAATCCAATTTTATGTTCGTTTCTCATGTGCAAATTCTTCATTATAAGCTTTTTTCCATTCCCAGTAACCCATGATGGCCATAATCAAAAAAAGTACATACAGCACTGCTGTAAAGTACAAACCTTTATAACTATATATGGTGATGCCAACCACATCGACTACTATCCAAAAGATCCAAGACGCTACTACTTTTTTTATCATCAAATATTGAGCAACCAAGCTTGCAACCATTATAAAAGCATCCTCATAAGGATAGGATGCGTCGGTTTTTGTTTGCATAGTGTAGCCTAAAAGCACGGAAGCTAGAATTGTTAAGCCAATCCAAAAAATTGCGTTTGTCAGCAATGTTACGCGTAATTCACTCTTGTTGGAACCTCCATATTTCCAATTGTACCAACCAAATCCTTGCAGAAATATATAAATAACATGCAATATCATATCTGAATATAATTTTGCTGTGTAGAAGACAAAGCAATACAGAATCACCTGAATTAAACCAAAATACCAGCAGATGATATTTTGCTTGATTGTAAAATAAACTGCCAAAAAACCGAAAACGGCACCAAAAATTTCTAAAGTTGTATCCATAATATATAATGCTAAAGATATAATAATGTGGGAAACTATTACAAGATGACGTATAACATTTGAAAAAATTGTCCTATTTCATTTATGAACTCATTTACAATTAGTAGCTCGAATGAACTTGCTAAAAAAAGGGATGTAAAAAATTCTACCTTGTTTAGTTACTCTTTGACTTGCTTTCTGTAGATGTGCGTAAAATTCCAATAGACGATTTGTTGCAATTTGGAAAATAGCCCATTGGTGTTACCCATTACGGTCAATAACAAGGGAGAAAACTTTATCGAAGTTGCCACTCAAAAAGTAAAAGCAGGATATTTAAATGGATTTGCTGATCCAGAATATATTGAAAGTCTGCAACAAATATTTTTGCCGTTTTTAGGAACAAGAAAGCACAAGGGTTTTCCGGTGGAAGGTGATTCTATGCCACCCCATGCAGATGGTTCCATCATCGTTGGGCGTTATGTAGAAAAGTTAGGAGATGTTAATGATGGTAAAACCTACATACTGATCACCAAAAATGAAGGCATGGTGTACAAGCGATTGAATAAAAACAAAAAGAATGCACTTGTTGTTTCATCAGACAACAGCTTTTATCCTCCTTATGAAGTCAAGGTTTCTTCTATCCTCCTTATGAAGTCAAGGTTTCTTCTATCCTGGAGATATGGGAATAAGTGTGTAATATTGGACTCAGAGATGACAAACAGGAATTAACGGAATCTGCCAGTATAAAGGACCTGTTTTTAGAGTTGAAAAGAGATATTCATGATTTGAAAAATAAGCAGTAGACATTGGCTTTTTTTAAGAAAGGAATATCGGCGTAGGGATATTTAGGAGCGTTGAGAATTAAATGAAATCATTCTTTCATGAAAGAGAGTCCATTGTTGCAGATGGTTAATTTTATTTATACTTCTTGCTCATTAGTATCCGTTTAAAATAAAAAAGAAACAAATATTAGTAAAATTGGCAAGACATATATTAAGCCAAATATTTTTAAAAAGTCTGAGCGTTTCTGTTCTTTTGCAATTATTATTTTGATAATAAGAATTAAGGAATAAATAGCGATAATAAAAAATGTTATCATAATTAAACCGCCATTCGCTGCTCCGCACGAATTAGGATAATTAGAAGAGCCTGATTTAAACCAATTGATAGCAAAGATTATCCAAAATATGTAAAGAATGAGAAAGAAAGTAGAAATTTTGTGTCTATTAAATAATTTCATTTAGGTTTTAAAATATTTTAATTACATATTCACTTATTATATTCGAGTTTTTTCAGTTTTAGAAACTCCCAAAAAATCGGGTTTTCTTTAATTTTAGGTAGCTTAACGATAACTCATGAATCACCGCAAAAAGGTTTGAAAATATGACTAAGTTTAAATGCAAATTCAAAGTTTTAATTGGTTTTTAATTTTTAAAATTAGTTTTTTTCTTTATTGTAACTTGCTCTTTACTAACTCTAAAAGTAGTTTGTTGATAGCTAATTGTTATATGATTTTTAGCAAATACTTTTTAAGATTAAAAGCTGATATTAATTTTCCGTGCCATAACGTTTAACTTATCCTCCAATTATAACATTAAATGCTCCAACTAGAATTGATCCACCATGAGCGGTTTTGTCTCCCATCCTTGCTGCAGCTAAACCGCCTATCATAACTGTTTTAGATCCAGTTGTAATAGTATCTGGAGGTCCTACACATACTAGCATATCCCCAACTCTTGCGGCTGGTAATCCTTCAATTATAACGGTAGGTTCTCCAGGACCAACAATTGGTCCTCCTACGTGAGGAATCGGTTGTACTGCTGGGGTAACCATAGGACATTCATGGAAGTCAGTAAGTCGTGCTGCTGCTGGCATACTTTCAGATTATTTAGTTTATTATTACCATTGCGCCTTTCAGCGTTAATTGTCCTGGGCTAGATACCTCAGCACTAACTGCGCCTTGTGCTTTATATTGTATAGTTGCTGATTCTTTGATGTTCAATCCGTCTATCTCGACATCGCCATATCTTGACTCAATGTTGATTCCTGATTTTCCTTTAATAGTAACTCCCTCCTGTGCCGAAATAGTAATGTTTTTTTGGCTTGATATATCTATACCATTACTATTCATTACAATACTATTTTGATTTTCGTCCCTAATAGTGATTTGCTTGTCTTGGTCACTGACAATAATGGTGTTTTTCATAGGTGTGCTAACGGTCCATACTTTATTTTCATCATCAAATGCTACGGAAATTCCAGACCTGGAAACAATAGCTTTTATCGAATTATTTTCACTAGGAACCAAACCGGAATAAGGTTCTATCTTCTTTCCGCTATATAAACTTCCCAAAATTATGGGATAGCGAGGATCTTCATTCAAAAACCCCAGAATAACTTCGTCTCCCACCTCGGGAAGAAAAAAAACTCCAGCTCCCCTAGTGGAATAAAAATTAGAAAGTCTCGCCCATATACCATTTCCATTTTTATCAAATAATGGTATATCTACTAAAATTCGATATTGAGAATCAGGATCTTCAAAACATTTTTTCACGGTTCCATTGAAAAGTCCTCTTGCCGCAGGAATAAGGCCAGATGCTGGTGGTGCTATAACATCAGTTTCTTCGGCAAACCAATTAGGCGAAAGCCCCAAACTGACTTCTGTAACCCAATTTCCTTCTGACAAATCATGAACTACACCACCAATAAGATAATCACCATTGAATCGATCTCCAAGACCTGCAAATGTGACGTATTTTCCGGGATCAATTACATGTGTACCCTGAATTTTTGCAGCACCTATTATTTTTGAATATTCACTTTTAATGATTTGGGCTTTTGACCAATTGTTTAAATCGGCTCTTTCCAAGGGTGCAGTGGTCTGCTGCTGAGAGGATGAGAGTCCAATAACTTCCGATAATTTTTGTGTAGATAAATTTCCGGCTCCCAAAATATTAGGAACTGCTTCACTGTTTATGACAGCTTGATTTTTATAATCCCAGCTGTTTGAAGTAACACTGCCTAATTGTGCAATAGAATTTAATTTGGCATTAAATTCCATTAGATTATCTCCGTAAGTTACAGTAAGTACCGATGTAGTGTTTATATCTGGAGCACTTATTGAAATTTTCCCATTAATCGCCGTTACAATAAGTCCATTAGTTTCGGCAAGTGTCATAATATAATCCCAATCAGTTACATAATATTGTACTTGTTCAGGCCATACTGTAGTTGTGACCTCAATATCCGAAGTTAATCCTAGATAACTTTCTATTATCGATGTAATGATTTCACTGTCTTTTTTATTGGAGTACGTTCGACTTTTTCGTCCTACAATCATACTTATTGAGCGGTCACGACATTCAATTTCTAAAACTGATCCTATCGCACCGTCAATCCTTAGAGACTGACTTGTAATGATGCCTTCAAAAATAACTTCGTTTTTGGTATCATAACCTGCTTCTATACTGACAAAGGCACCTGGAACAAAAGTAGAAGACGAACTTACTTCAAAACTCCCAGTATTAGGCTCTCCATCCAAAATCAAGATTCTGGCAATTGGAATTCGGTTTACGCTTTTATCGATATGTACTGACAATACATTCAGTTCATTGGGTATTACAGTACCATTGACCTTTATTGTAAATGTAGCAACACCGCTAGTGCTATTTGTATCTGATGTACTCATTATCTAACTTTATTTATTATTTTAAAGGTAAAGGTTTTTAGATCAAGGTTTCAAAAAAATATTATTTTAATAGCCAGTCAAAGTCTTTTATTTATTTTATTATCCTTCGATGTAACATCCCTTTGGCTCTGACTTTTTAAACGTATTAAGAATACTGTTTTAAGCTAAATGAAAATAAATGTTAAAGATAGGGTTATACTAAAAAAGCAATTACGGTGCAGAGTTCATTGAAAGTTAAGTTTTTTATACATTTCCGTTAATAATAAATTCAAATATTTTTTTTGTTGTTAAGTTGATTTTTATTCCCCAATGCTTTCTACAACAATCAAACCATTGCTCACTCTCTGTTTGAAACCCAAAATTAGGTAAATAAAAAAAATAGAATTTTTAATACAGTATTATAATTATACGGAAATAATTTCCTTTATTTTTATGCCTAACAATGGTTAGCATTTTTCTTGTTTTGTCTATATTAATTTTTGAATATATTTTTGTTAGCTTGAGTGCTATTTTTTACTTGAGGATCATTTTTTGTCTTGCATTACATTTTCTATGGGAACTTAGAGGAAGACATGTTTGAAATATCTGGACTTATTTTTAAATTAAAAAGGCACTCAATTTTAACGAGTGCCTCTGTGAACATTAAAATTCAATTTAATCAGGATTAAATTAAATTTTATCAATCTTGTATTGATTGAAAACTTGTTTCCATTTTTTTGGAACGTCTACATTAATTAATAAGGTTTCTTCATTGGCTACTTTTTGACCTTCATTTTTATTGAATGATAAAAAATTGAAGCTGCCATGAATGTAATATTCATTGTCTTTTATCACTAACTTTTTATGAGAACCAACCATATTTTTATTTCCTGTACTTTCAAAATGTGTTGGTAAATGAATCAATTTAAAGTTCCTATAGTTTTGAACCAAACGCTCCATTTCTCTTATTGCTTTTAAATCATGCTCATCGTTTCCTTCAATACCATAAAGTACCATAACATTCACCTTTCTTTTTAATGCTGCCTCTAGTTCTGGTATATAATTTAAAGCTGCTTTTTTTATCCAAGGACTTTCTATTAGGAGTTTTTCTTTTGAATTCTGAATTGCTTCAATGAATTTTGCTTTGGTCTCCCAAATTGATAAAGTTTCTATTTGAGCTTTATTTTCCAGTGTTGGGATTTTCTCAAATACAATATCATTATTTTTAATGTCTAACTCAATATTTGCAACAATAGCTCGCTCTGAATCAGTAAAATTATAAATGATATTTGGATATTCTTGTGAAAGAATTTTAGTTAAACGTTTATTCAATGAATATTCCTTGTTTCTATTTCTAATTTCGATTCTTGGTTCTAATTCATTTTCTTTTTCTCTTGTTGGAATGTATTCAATTAAAAAGTAATCGTTAAAAACTTCTTTATCAAACTTGATTTCATTTTCATCGTAATCTACCAAAAATGCTTTTCCTGCTTTAATCTTTTTATAGATATCACCCAATTGTTCACTCTTCCCTTTTAATAATTCTGGGCTTTTATTTTTAAATTTAATTTTGGGTTGTATTTT
>NZ_QKNZ01000006.1:0-10417 GCF_014156605.1 Flavobacterium sp. SOK18b | reverse complement strand
ATTCAAAAATCAATAAAACTAAATAAACTAAACATATTAATAATTGAACTAAAAAATTATAAATCTACTAAGTTTTTCAAACCAGTAAACACAGCAAGTTCTACATCCGCATGGGCCTTAGAGTTACATTTTTCTAGTAACTCTTTTGCTAGAGACCTATTATAATTGGGTTTCTTTTGTAACTTAAAAAGCAACTGTTCAGACAAATCATGTAATACTTTAGACAAAGGCAAAAGAGGTTGTACCAATGGAGCATTTTGACTTAAACCCTCTAATTCGTTATGATTTTGCATCCATTTATTCAAAAACAAGTCAATCTCTTTTTCTAATGATACCTCTTTACTTTTTAAATAATCTGCTACTAATTCATTAAAAACTAAAGCATCTTCAGCATCTGGTGTGCATGCATCAGCAAAAAAAGTAAAGGGAGAATACATCTGATATTCAGTACCGCCCGCATTTCGGGAATAAATTTTCAGAGGTTCACAAATTGCCGAAAACGTTTGTAGAGCAGCAGTATTTTGATTGTTACTGATATTTCTCAACAACACCTCTTTATTTCGAATATGCGTAATTCCTAATTCTTCCAATCGAAAAGAAATGTTTTTCAATCTTTTTCGCATACTTGCCAAATCAGTTACATTGGCGTCAGACCAAAGTCTTTCCGCAATTGCTGCGGTTCTGGGCCAAATTCTTGAATCGATGGTTTCAGGTGTAGCCAATTCACTCCACATTGTAGCTTCACCACCTAGAATTCTAGCTTTTTCTTCTGACGATAGTGTATTGTTTTTAGGCATTGGATCATTCAAATAATGACTTTCAACTCCTTGAACTAAATCTACATAAAAACCATTAGACAATACTGTTTTATATCCATTGTTAGCAGCAGCAATAAGAGAACTACCAGAAGCTACTCCTTCATTAGGCCCTTTCCAGGAATGAATTATGGCTTCTTTTGACATGTTTTTGGTCATAATTTCTTCCCATCCCATCAATTCTTTTTGATGCTTTTTTAACATCGGAATTAACTGCATGGTAAAATAAGTTTGCAACTCATGATTGTTGGCTAACTTATTTTTCTTCATGAATTCCTGAATTTTAGGATTCGAATCCCAATCTTTACCTTCGTTTTCATCGCCTCCAATGTGAAAATATTTCCCTGGAAATAACAGACAAACTTCATCAAAAATTTCACTCAACAATTGATACGTCTTTGGATTAGACGGATCTAGTGTTGGTGTAAAAATACCTGCATTTCTTTCTAATGAATAAGTTACTAATCCTGATGCTTTCTGGGTTGTTTCAGCAGACCCTTTATTTACAGTTATTACTTTACTTCCAATTTCTGGAAAGGCAGTCAAAATAGCAGAAGCATGTCCAGGTACATCAATTTCAGGTACAACTAAAATTCCTCTGGCGGCAGCATATTTTACGATAGCTTTAATTTCTTCTTGAGTATAAAAAAGACCATCGGAAGCTTTATCTGTGAGCACTTTATGTTTCTTCATTTCAATCCTCCAACCTTGATCGTCAACCAAATGCCAATGAAAAACATTCATTTTCATAGCAGCCATTGCATCTAAGTTTCTTTTAATCACATCAACAGGTTGAAAATGTCTAGCAACATCAATCATTAATCCACGCCAAGTAAAACGAGGCATATCTGTTATTGATACATTTGGAAAATAGTAAGAAGTTGCATTGTTTTGAAGCAACTGCAAAAGAGTTTCCAATGCATGCATCGCTCCTAAATCTGAGGAAGCATTGATCACAATAGCATTCGATTGAACTGTCAATTGATAACTTTCATCTTCATATAGACCAATTTTCCCTGCCTTTGAGCAATTAATTTGCAATTGTGCATCTGGAAATTCATTAGTAGAAGTCACAAACCCTTGCTTAAAAAACAAGCCCGTTCTACCATCTAATCGTCTTAAAAAATTAGAAACCGCTCCAAAGATTCTTTCATTAGGTTGCCCTGTAACATTAACTTTAAAAGTAGGTTTTAAATCAAAATTTCCTGACTTAAGTTCTACTTTTTGAGGCCAAGGCATTAAATTCAAGGACTCTTTAACAACTTGAGCAGTTGTAGATAATGTTATAAAAAACAGTATAAAAAGGTATTTCATGAGAGGTTTTGGTATATAAATATCTTCAGTCAGGTTTTTAATCCTGATTTTTAAGAAGAACCATTCGGCTGAATAATCAACCGAATGGATTTTAATTCTTAATAATCAAATCTTTTAAAAGCTTCAATAGCTTCATATTCTGCCAGTCCTAATTCATCGTATAATTTAGCAGTGTTTTTATTTCGATCTTCGGCACGTACCCAAAATTCTCTCGAGTCATTACCTTGAAACATCACACGATCCTTTTGAGATTGGTGGAATAAAATGGCTTGTCGTTTCAATAATACTTCATCTGGACTCAACGGTACAGCCATATCAATTTCATGTAAATCCCATTCATGCCAAGCGCCTCTATATAACCACAACCAACAATCTTTCATGTAAGGTTTAGCTTTTAATTGTTTTAAAGCTGCAAAAATGGCATTCAAACATACTTCGTGAGTACCGTGTGGATCAGCTAAATCTCCCGCTGCAAAAACTTGATGCGGTTTAATTTTAGCAATAATATCAGCCACAATTTCAATATCTTCTGTTCCAAGCGGGTTTTTCTTTATCTGACCTGTTTCGTAAAAAGGTAAATCTAAAAAGTGGACATTTTCATCTTTTAACCCAATGTAACGCACTGCTGCATAAGATTCTCTTCTTCTAATTAACCCTTTTAATTTTCTAACTTCTAGAGAATCAACTTGATTGTCGTTCTTATTTTTTAAGAAATCAATTACGGCTTGAAAATTAATTTTACTACTATCTTCTCCTACAAAATCATTACATACTTCAGCAAATTTTAAAGCTTCATCATCTGTTACAGCAATGTTTCCAGAAGTTTGATACACTACATGAACCTCATGTCCTTGCTTGATTAATTTTGCAAAAGTTCCTCCCATGGAAATTACATCATCATCTGGATGAGGGCTAAAAAGGATCACTCTTTTTTTAGCTGGATTAGCTCTTTCTGGACGGTGTGCATCATCGGCATTAGGTTTTCCTCCAGGCCAACCCGTAATGGTATGTTGCAACACATTGAACATATTAATATTCAAATCATAAGCAGAACCTTCTTGAGCTAACAAGTCAGACATACCGTTGTTATTATAATCTCTATCGGTAAGTTTTAATATAGACTGATTTGTTTTTTGACACAACCAAACTATTGCTTTGCTTTTTAATTCTTGGTTCCAAATACACTCCCCTACTAACCATGGTGTTTCAAAACGAGTTAGAGACGAAGCCGCTGATTGATCCAAAACAAATGTAGCGTTTGGATGATTTTGCAAAAAAGTAGCGGGTACTTCAGAGCTAATCTCACCTTGAATCGTTCTTTTGATGATATCAGCTTTATTTTGTCCCCAAGCCATCAAAACAATTCGTTTAGAACGCATAATGGTAGAAACTCCCATTGTAATGGCACGTTTGGGTACATTATTAATTCCATTAAAATCAGAAGAAGCATCTACTCTAGTAATATGATCCAAAGTTATGATTCGAGTACCTGAATTGATGTGCGATCCTGGCTCATTAAATCCTACGTGTCCCGTACGACCTATTCCTAATAATTGAAAATCCAGGCCTCCTGCATTTTTAATGTTCATTTCATAATCAATACAATATTGATTCAATTCTTCAATAGCCACTGTTCCGTCAGGAATATGAACATTATCAGGATGAATATCTATATGATTAAATAAATGCTGATGCATAAAATAATGATAGCTCTGCTTGCTTTCTTTATTCATTGGATAATATTCATCCAAGTTAAAAGTAATCACATTTTTAAAGCTTAAGCCTTCTTCTTTATGCATACGAACCAACTCTTCGTATACTTTTATTGGAGAAGAACCAGTAGCCAAACCTAAAACACAATTTCTATTTTCTTCTTGTTTGGATCGAATTAAAGTAGCAATCTCTTCAGCAACAATTTTTGAAGCCTCTACAGAGTTTTTAAAAATTTCATTGTGAATTTTTTCAAATCGAGTTTCTTCAAATTTACCAGCACTTTTGTAACTAATATCCGGTTTTATGTCTAAAGTATTTTTCATTGTATTGTAATTTTAAATTCTTGCTAATTTTATTTTTCTCTTTATAATTCCTTTGTTTTCAAAACAATATTTGATTTTTATATTATCCACATTTAAAACATTTAATGCATATAAAAATGAAATCTTTTTTTTACTTTATTTCAAATTTAGGAGTATTACTTGGAGCAAAAAAATAAAAAAAACAAACGGTCAGAGTTTGTATACCAACGACATTGTTTAACCAATAAAGCGTTATGCAGTCTATAAATTTAGCTATTAGTCCTTAGTAATTATTCCTTAGCATAAAGCAAAGAACAAACCACTAAGGACTATTAACTATGTACTATAAATTAGAAGTTAGATCCAGTAGTATCCCACCACAATCTTGTTCCTCCATTATCTGGTCCACCTAGTTTAGCTAAACCAGTAGCTACACCACCTGGATTCCCATCTTTTTCAGATTGCACGAAGTTAACTCTACGAACACCTAAAGCAGAAGATATTTTTCCACCACTAGTATTTTTAAGCACTGGAAATAATTTTGGATAGCCGGTTCTTCTGTATTCTGACCAAGCTTCTTGACCCTCTGGAAAACCAGCAATCCATTTTTGAGTAATAATTTTTTGTAATTTCACTTCGTTAGTTGCAGCAGCATCCCATGCTACTGTTACAGTATTTAATGCAGTTCCATTATTTATTGGGAAATTTGGATCTACATAATTTTTAGCAGTTTTTGCATTGTCTGCAATGTAAGTTGCCACTCCTTGAACACCATGTTGAGCAAATGAGTTAGTGATTCCTAATTCATATAAACTTTGTGCTGTTCCGCCCATGTTCCATCCTCTTAACGCTCCTTCAGCTCTTAATAAATAAACTTCGGCAGTTGTCATTAATACAATTTCTTTAGAATTAACAATCGGTCCAATTTCAGAAAAATCTACGTGATCTGCTTTAGCAGCAATCTCAATACCAGTTCTAACACCTTTATACTGCCCAGGAAATTGTTTTGATGTTTTAAAAAATACAGAAAGTCTAGGATCATTATAACCACCCATTATAGACTCCATATCAGCTGACATTCTAACATCCCCCCAAGCATCACTGATGGTAGCAATTGGGTTGTTGAAATTTGGAGAAACAATTTTAAATAAATCATCATTTGTAGTCATCACTCCAAATTTTTGAGCAATCGCTTTTTCAGCTTCAGCCTTAGCTAAAGTTGGATTTTTCTTTACAATACGCATAGCTAAACGTAAACGCAATGAGTTAGCAAATTTTACCCATTTCTTGTAATCTCCTTTGTATCCAGATAAATCCGTTGATGTGAAAGTTGAAGGTTCAGCTATATCTACTCTTTTTGTCAACTCAGTAACTGCAATATCCAATTCTTTGAACATCAAACTGTATACTTCTTCCTGTGAGTCATATCCAATTGTTTTATCAGTAGTTCCAAATTTTGAATATACAATTGGTCCATAGGTATCTGTAACTCTATGCATTCCTTCTACTTTCAAAATCAAAGCTAAAGCATAAAATTGATCGTATTTCCCTTTGGCTTTTTGCTCCACTGAATAGGCATTATACATTACATCACCATAAGCAGCTCCCCATGCAAAACCATTCCATCCATCTACTAAATCATAAGTAGTGTTATTTGTTCCTCCTCTAAAAGCAGTACCTGTAGCCATGTAACCAGACCAAATATCACCTTGAAGTCCCTGTTGAACTTGGTATTTCCATTCAGGAGTCAAAACAATAATATTATTAAACATAGGAGCAAAAGCACCTTTTATATTATTAAAATCTTGTTCATATTGTGCCTCAGTAATTCCCGTCGGGTTAGTATTAATTTCCTCAAAATTGCTTGTACAACCTACTGCTGCAAGTACGGAAATACAAATAGCTGTTTTTTTAATTATATTTAGTTTCATGTTTTTTTAATTAGAAAGTTACGTTTAAGTTAAGACCGATACTTCTTGTAGATGGCATACCATAAACATCTATACCTTGTAAACCTTCACCAGTACTTAATGAAATGTTTGGATCAAAAGGAGCATCTTTGTAGATAAATCCTAAGTTTCTAGCAATTAAAGACAAGCTTGCTGATTGTAAAAATGGTAACTTTTTAGTATTGAATGTATATCCAACAGAAACCTCTCTTAAACTTACATTTGTAGCATCATATACATACTCTCCTGTTGCACCTGCTCTACCACCAACTTGTTTGAAATAACTTTCTGCTGGATATTTACCAGAATAAGCATTTCCGTTTGGATAAACTGCATTAATAGCCACTCCACCCGCATTTCTTGCATCACCAGTTGCTCTTGAAACACCAAACTCATCATTTACAGCTTCTGTCAAACTCATCACTTCTCCTCCAAATCTTGCATCAACTAATACATTAGCAAAGAATGAACCTACTTTGAATGAGTTAGAAAAACCTAACATAAAATTAGGATTAGAGTTACCTACTTCTTCAAATTCTGTTTTTTGAATAGTTCCGTCAGCGTTTAATAATACTCTACCTTGTAAATCTCTCTTAATGTTTACTCCTTCAATAACACCAAATGGTTTACCTTGCTGTAATACATATCTGTAGTTATTTACCCCCGCTTCTGTCAAAATTACTTTCCCTCCTAATTCTGCTGGAATTTCTTCTACTTTATTTATATTTTTAGAATAGTTTACTGTTGCATCCCAAGAGAATTTATTTCCTTTAATAATTTTACCAGTTACTACAGCTTCAAAACCTTTGTTAGAAATACTTCCTGCATTAATTCCGTAATATTTAACTCCTAATGGATTTGTTGGTGGAGCTAAAACTTGTAAATATTGGTGTTTTGTGTCTGAATTATAGTAAGACAATTCAAATCCTAAACGGTTGTTAAACATTCTCCATTCTGTTCCGATTTCAATCTCAGATTTTAACTCTGGACGCAAAGAAGTTCCTGGTTGTGGAGCAACTGTAGCTGGCTTATTACCTTCAATTGTAAAACCATACGTTGGAGAGGTTACGAATGGAAAAATATCATTACCTACTTGAGCATAAGTGGCACGCACTTTACCGTAATTTATAAATTCTGGCATTTTTACCATTTCACTAAGAATTGCCGTTACCCCAATAGATGGATAGAAAAATCCTGTATTATCAGTATTTACCAATGTTGAAGACCAGTCATTTCTAGCTGCCAAGTCTAAGAATAACATCTCCTTGTATCCAAAAGTTGTGGCAGCAAAAACTGATTGTACTTCTTTTCTTGAATCAACAGTTTGTAAGTTTAAAGCGTTATTTACAAAATTCCCCAAAGTAAACCAGTTCGCAATTTGCAAACCTCCACCAATTCCTGAATCTAATGTTGTTCTTTTATTAGCCAAAGTATTGGTGATACTAGTACCGATATTAGCATTAAAAGTAAAATCATTATTAAATTTAGTATTAATAGTAGCTATCAAATCACCATAACGTTGTGTACTTAAATTGTTTATATCAATATAACGACCATTAATATGCGACAAAGTACCTTGTGTTGTTGCATAAATTTCTTTTGTAAATCCACTCTCAACTCTATTATAACTATATCTAGTGGCAATAGACAACCAATCTGTTGCTTTATAATCTAAAGCTAAGTTTCCATTAAAAAATTGATTCGTATCATCAGACTTGTTTCTGTTGATTCCCCAAAAAGGATTTTGCATAATATCTCTATTAGTCATCCAATTTTGAACATTCATGTTTCTAGTAGGGTTAAAAACTTCAAAATTCTTTTTATAATCGTTAAAGTCATTCCCTCTTGGCATTAAATATACACCTGTTAATGGGTTAAAGTACAAACCATTCACCGGTCTATTGTTTACAGTACGTGTAGTATAATTTGCATTAGCAGCAACAGTTAACTTATCGGACAATTTACCAGACTGACGGAAACCAAAATTATTTTGTTTCAAACCATTTCCAGGAATAATCCCAGATGCTGTTGTATTTGCATAAGATAATGAAGTAGATGCCACATCAGAAGCTGTTGTGAAATTAACTGAAGAAATTTGAGTACTTCCAGTTTCAAAAAAATCTTTTACGTGATCATTTACTTTTTGCTTTGCTCCCCAAGTTTCTTCACCACCGGCAACAGCAACATAATCATTTTGGAATTTTGGTAAGTAAGCTGCTGTTTCAAATGTGGATACAGAAGAAGCTTTTAATTGAGCTTTACCTTGTTTTGCTTTTTTAGAAGACAATAAAACTACGCCATTTGCTCCTTGTGAACCATATAAAACAGATGCTGCTGCTCCTTTCAAAACAGTCATTCCTTCATAATCATCTGGATTTATCAAAGAAACTACATCACCTCCATCGCGGTTTCCACCAGCTGTATCCCCAAAAGCATTATTTGGCTGTCCTGCTGTACCGTTATATAAAGGTATACCATCTATAACATATAATGGTTGGTTATTGCTTACAGAAGAATTACCACGAATAACTACCTTAGTAGATCCTCCAGTACCACCTGAACTTCTTGTTACAGCAACACCAGCAATTTTACCTGCTATCGTATTAATAATGTTAGCGTCTTTAACTCTTGTTAACTCTTCACCTTTTAACTCTTGAGCAGCATAAGTAAGAGATTTTCTTGTTTTTTTAATCCCTAATGAAGTAACTACAACTTCGGTTAATGCTGTTGTAGCACCACTGTTTAATATTATTTTAATAGTATCTTCATTTCCTACCACAACTGATTTAGTTTCATATCCTAAATAAGAAACTACTAAAGTCTTACCTACATTTACTTGAATAGCAAAACTACCATCAAAATCAGTGGTTGTTCCTTTTGACTCTCCTTGTACTTGGACATTTGCAGAAGGAATTGGCATTCCACTGGCATCAACTACCGTTCCTTTGAGCGTTTTTACTTGCGCAAACGAAAGTTGCGAAGCAAAAATAATCATAACGATTAATAAAATTTGTTTCATTTTTTTTAATGTATTAGTTAGTTATAGTATAAAATTATCTTTAAGGTTTTGTTAAAAAAAATAAATTATACCAACAGTATTGTTTTTTAAACGAACGACATCTTTTGTTCAATAATATGTTACACGAAAACGTTTTCTAATTTTCATTACATTACGATATTAATAATTAAACTATTTTTTTCTTTAAAAAGTCCCATTTTTATTGACAAAATGATTAAAGTTGCAAAATAAAATTCAAGAATCACTTGTGAACTTATTTCCTAAAAGTCTCCTTAACCATGGCTAAAATAAAAGATATGCAATTTGAAATCAAAATTCAAAATCATTTTTGGTTTTGGGGATTATATTTTTTATTAAATTTTTTAAGATGGGGTGCCTACTTCAATGATTATGAATATTCATTTAAGTCAAATCTTATCGAATTCGCATTACACATACCTTTAGTCTATTTTAATTTATTTGTTTTAGTACCCAGATTTGTTTTAAGATCAAAATACCTTCATTATACATTTGCACTACTAACTAGTTTAGGATGCATTTATATTATAAAAACGGGATTAACCTATTACATTATTTCAAAAAACATTTGGCCTGAAGCCAATAGAGACTATCAGCCTTTTGAAATCAATCATATTCTTGCTGTTTGTATTGGAGAATTATATGTTTTAGCAATGGCATCCTCTATCTACCTGACATTAACTTGGCTAAAAGAAAGAGAAAACAATAGAACTCTTAGAGAGAATCAATATAAAATAAAGCTTGAATACTTAAAAACACAAATCCAACCTCATTTTTTCTTTAACACCTTAAATAATCTTTATGCGCTTTCCTTAGAAGACTCAAAAAAAGTGCCTGATGTAATTATAAAACTTTCCAATTTGATGGAATATGTTCTTTATGATATTGAAGGAGCCAAGTTTACTCCATTACTAAAGGAATTCGACTATATACAGAATTACATTGAAATTGAAAAATTACGATTTGAAAATGTAAATGTCTTTATTAATCTAGAATCTAATTTTGACAATATAAATGTTCCTCCTTTATTATTAATCTCATTGATAGAAAATGCGTTCAAACATGGCGGAATAAATAATAAGGACTTAACCATAAAGATAAACTGCAAAATCATCAACAATAAAACACTCGATTTTGAAATAATAAATAATTTTGTACTTTCACAAAATGAAAACTCTAAAAATGGAATTGGTCTATCTAATACTAAAGAACGATTAAAATTACTATTTAAAAACCATTATCAGTTAAACCATCAAATCAAGTTTAATTACTATATAATTCGTTTAC
>NZ_QKNZ01000069.1:0-35815 GCF_014156605.1 Flavobacterium sp. SOK18b | reverse complement strand
AAGTACACAGAGTTTTTATAATAAAATAGCGAATTTAGATATTATTGAAAATGAAACATTCTATTTAACGGATCAAAGATTAAGTATTAATCGATTAAAATCTGATTGGGTTAGCTTTGATAATTGCATTTTTGATTGTGGAAACTTAGATTTTAAAAATATTAAGGATGAAAGACTAATGTTAGAATTTAAAAACTGTACTTTCAACTGTAATGTAACTTTTTCAGATTGCGATTTCGATAGATTATCTTTTATTAATACTAAAAGTTTAAAATCCTTAAATTTAGGGGGTGGTGGAAAAACTAAACTCACATTAAAAATTTTTCAATTTTCAAATGATTCTGAAATTGACAAGCCAATATTGACTACTGATTTCAGCATTCGAAATACAATCATTGAAGTCTTTGTTTTTGAAAATATAAAACATATGAAAGGAAAATTTGATTTTCTTGGAAATACCTTGGGGAAAGACAATAATATTTCTTTATTTCAGGATTCAACAATTACAAATGTATTATTCGGAAAAAATTCATTTTCTTCATTTACAACTTACAAAAGAGTAACTTTTAATACTTCAGCGTATCTAAAGCCAGTTGGTTCTGCATTCGAATTTCCTGGTTTTTATAAAAATACTTTTGTGAAAATTTCATTTTCCCAATCAAAATTTACGGGTACATTTCAATTTGAAAACTGTGATTTTCTTAGTACAACTTGGTTTGAAAATTGTAAAAATTCTAATCATTCGAAATTAAAATTTGTTGCTTGCGAGTTTAAGGGATTTTCACTGTTTAATAAATCCAAAATTGACTTTCTTGACATTGATAGATGTACTTTTGATAAATCTTCGTCTTTTACAGATGCTGAATTCAATACTTTAAAACTATTTGAAGTGAAATTTGGGGGAGGTGCCTATTTTGATGAAATGAAAATAAACAAGGTTCTTGATAAATCATATTTAAAAGATAAATCTAAAATTTTAGATTGGAAAAGAACTTTAAGAGCAATCAAACAAGAACTTCAGAAAACTGAAAATAAAATTGATTTTAATACTTATCGCAATTATGAACTTGCTGCCCATTATAAAGAATTAAAACTATTAAAAAATTTTAAAGATACATCTATTCTTTGGGCAACAAAATGGTCTTCTAATTTTGGTAACTGGTTTTGGGCATTTTGGTTTACAATTTTATCTGGTTTATTATGGTATTCAATTTTATATCGAATTGAAAATTCTGGAAGTTTTGATTTTGAGAAAACAAATGAGTTTTTTGTTGGTGCTTTTAGATTTTTCCTGGTTACAGATTTTTTAAATCCATTAGAAAATGACAGAACCTATTTACTAAATGGTTGGAGTTGGCTTATTTTTATTATGGGAAAGATTTTTATTGCCTTTGGCATCTATGAAATGATTCAGTCCTTTAGAAAATTTAAAGCATAAAAGATTTGAATCCTGTTTTCACAAACATTCGATGAGTTCAATTGCCTTTGGCTTTAGCCAAAGGTAAAATAGAGATTTTTTTCTGGCTTTAAACCAATTAGCACAATCCCTTTGGCTAAAGCCAATCAAGAATTGAATCTAAAACTGTTGACTAAAGTCAACGGCAATTGATACTATTTTCTCTTGAATTTAAAATCTATTTGTTCTGCAAAAACATTATCTAAAACCGTTGACTAAAGCCAACGGCAATTGATACTATCTTCTCTGGAATATAAAATCTATTTGTTCTGCAACAACTCCAACAATCGCATCACATCTTCTACTTTAAAAAGTTGAGTTCCTTCGTTCATAGTTGCTGCAGAACCGCAAGCAACTCCCCACTGAATAACATCTTTTAAAGTTTTGTTATGAGACAATGCCCATACCATACCTCCAACCATGCTGTCACCAGCTCCTACGGTGCTTTTCTTTTCTACTTTTGGCGCTTTAACAAAATGTGTTTCGTCTTTAGCGACTAAAATGGCTCCATCAGCTCCAAGTGAAACTACAACAATTTCGGCACTTTTATTTTCTATTAATTGTTTGGCCGCTTTTTCAACCTCTGGTAATTCTAATCGATCTACACCAATTAATTTTGCTAATTCGCCAATGTTGGGCTTTATCAAGTAGACTCCTGTTTCTAACACTTTTTGCAGTGGTTCACCAGATGTATCTACAATAACTTTAATGTTATAAGCTTTAGCTATTTGGGCTATTTGTTGATAAAAACCAGAAGGTAATCCTTCATTTAAGCTTCCGCTGATGACAAGATAATCTGTTTTTAAGTCTTTTATCTTTTGTAGAATTGTATTTTTTTCGTCTTCTAATAATTCGTTTCCAGGAAAACCAAACCGATACTGTGATTGTGAAGTATTGTCGAAAGCGATGAAGTTTTCTCTAGTCCAGTTTTTGGTACGTAGTACGTTAGATTCTAAATTTTCTTTGGCAATCAATTCCTCGAGCATTTCTCCAGAAGAGCCGCCTGAGGTAAAAATACAAGTTGATGTCCCTCCTAATTTTGCTATTGCTTTAGATACATTAATACCGCCTCCTCCTGCATCATAACGCGGCTTGTTACAACGTATTTTCTGCTCAGCAATCAATCTTGTGAAGTGAGTGGATTTATCTAATGACGGGTTTAAAGTAAGCGTCGTTATCTTTGGAGTGTTCATTATTTTTCTTTTAAACCTAAAGATAAAGTTTTCTGGCTAAAAACTGTACTTGTTGCGCTTCATAATTTACTTTGATTACCAAAGCCAGCTTTTGTAGCAAACAAAAAACCTTCGTACCTTTGTGCCATGATAGAAGATAAAAACCCACAACGCACCAGCATTGCTCAACTAGGAGAATTTGGCCTAATAGATCACTTGACAAAAAACTTTGAAATTACACAAGCTTCTACTCTAAAAGGAATTGGTGATGATGCAGCTGTTTTAGACTTTAAGGACAAAAAAGTGGTAGTCTCAACTGACTTATTAATCGAAGGCGTACATTTTGATTTGGCGTACATGCCTTTAAAACACCTAGGATATAAAGCAGTCGTTGTTAATATTTCGGATATTTGTGCCATGAATGCCAAAGCAACTCAAATCACCGTTTCGGTTGCCGTTTCCAACAGATTTCCACTCGAAGCTTTAGAAGAATTATTTGCTGGTATTACACATGCTGCTGCAGAATACAAAGTTGATGTGATTGGTGGTGACACTACATCCTCTCAAAAAGGATTGATCATAAGTATAACAGCTATTGGCGAAGCCAATGAAGAGGAAATCGTGTATAGAAATGGAGCTAAGGAAACTGATTTACTGGTTGTAACAGGTGATATTGGCGCTGCTTATATGGGTTTACAAGTCTTAGAGAGAGAGAAACAAGTGTTCCAAGTTAATCCAAATAATCAACCTGACTTAGATGCTTATACTTATTTGATAGAACGTCAATTAAAACCTGAAGCCCGAAAAGATGTGCGCACATTATTACATGCCCTAGAAGTAAAACCTACGGCTATGATTGACATATCAGATGGATTATCATCTGAGATCATGCACATTTGCAAACAATCAAAAGTAGGTTGTAATTTATATGAAGATAAATTACCTATTGACCCTCAGTTTATCAATGTTTGCGAAGAGTTTAATATTGACAGCACCACTGTTGCCATCAATGGAGGCGAAGATTATGAGTTGCTATTTACCATCTCCATACAAGATTTTGAGAAAATAAAAGCCAATCCAAACTTTACAATTATTGGTCACATGACTCAAGAAAGTGAAGGAATTCATTTAATCACGCGTGCAGACACCAAAATTCCACTCAAAGCCCGTGGATGGGATGCTTTAAGCGAATAACTATTCGGTTAAAAAAGGGAACCTATTTAAAAATGCCCCAAGAAGTTCAAGACTTTTTGCGGCATTTTTTATTTGATAAAAAGTATCTTGTTATATAATTGATACACGTTAATACTCTTTAATCTTGATTTAAAAGAAAATTGGCATCAAAAAATTAATACAACAATCCTTTAGCTTTAGCCTCTTGAACCAGATCTTTATCTAATCCACTTTCAATTTTTAAAAGCTTCATTAGATCTGATTTTCTTCTTTCAATTGCACCTGCTGATAAGGGGATATATTCTGGCATTTCATTTTTTTTGGTTCCTTTCGAAAGGTGAAATAAAATTTGCTTGTCAAACACATCTATCTCAATGCCGTCAGCATCGGCTATTTCTAACATGTTTAAAATTGACTCGCTGTAATATATTTTGTTGTTGATAATCGTATCAATTGCATGAATCAAAACTTCAAAATTTAAATCGTTTTTTACAATCAATCCTGCTGGATTGATGGTTTTAACAATCGTTTTGATTTTCAATAATTCAGTATACATGGTCAGTAAAATAATTTTACAATTTGGCATATATTCCTGGATTAATTTGGCTAAATCTTCCCCCGAGAAAATGTTTTTACTTTCAAAAGGAGGCATACTAATGTCTAGAAAAGCAATATCAAAAGGAGCCGTTTCCGGATTGATTATAATATTATAAGCTGTTTCACAGTTTTTAGCTTGATCAATCATGAATGTGTACTCATCGGTTTTATACCGAGTAATAGCATTCTTATACCCCTCAATTATAAAAGGGTGATCGTCTACGATTAAAATGTTATTCTTAAATTTAATTTTAGCTGGGGCTTCAATTGTCATTTTTTCTAGTATTAAATGGTTATACTAAATGTATTGTAATTGTAATGTGGGTCCCTTTACTAATTATGGAATTAATTATTGCAGTCCCATTACAATCTAAGGCTCTTGACCTGATATTCTGCAAACCTATTCCTTTTTTTGCTTTGATTGTGTTAAAACCAATTCCATCATCTATAATTTCTAAAATTAGTTGATCTTGGTTTTTTAAACACTTCACATGGATGGAATTAGCATGCGCATATTTATTTATATTTTGTAAACTTTCTTGCACAATTCTATAAATGTTGATTTTGATAGAGTTACTTATTGAGTCCCAATCAATAGCATTGTCAATACTTGCGTGTAAATTTGTAGAAAAAGTTTTTCTTTGTTCTTCAAGAAGATTGTGCAAAATGACTACAAAATTATTGATTAACTCTTTATTCTCTCTGCTTAAATCATGTGATATTTCCCGTAAATCTTGCTCAATGTTACGCAGTTCTACTAAGTATTCATTTCGTTTTTCAATAGCATTTGAATCATCAAATTGATTTAAGGTATCTAAGTTTATTCTTAACCCAAAAATTCTACCCAAAACCCCATCGTGCAACTCTTGAGCTACTCTTTTCTTTTCTTTAACTCGCCCTAAGTCTATCGTACTCTGTTGCGAAATCATTAAATTATAAATATCTTCATTTGCTTTTTGTTGTCTTTGTTTATAAAGCAACACCTTGTTTTTATTTCTTTGATTTTTAACTAGGTAAAGCAACAATCCTACTGTTACAAATGAAATCAAACCATATAATAAATTTCGGTTTTTAGTTGTTAAGTAGTCATTTTTTTCTATAACTTCTTCTGTTTCAAATTCAATACGAGAAAATTTGTTTCCTATAGCACGATCTGATTTTTGTCTTTTTTCACTAACTAAAATATATTCTTTACTATAATATGCCGTATTTTTTGGATCTACTAAAGACAATTGCTTTAATGTATTTAATATACTACGAGAATTGTTTACTTTTTTAGATAGATACAATGCTTCATTAGCAAATTGTAAAGCTTTTAGAGTATCTCTTTTATACAAAAAATACTCCGAAATACTATTCTTACTTGCAATAATACCAATAGTCAGTTTTAAACTATCCCTAATCTTTAAAGATTGAAAAAACAATTGGGGCAACCCCTCATTCTCTTTAAGTTGAAATTTAGAATAGGCTAAATTATTCAAAAGCATTGCAAATAGAACTGGCTTATCCTTCGAGACATTTTTCTCTGATAAACCTTTTTCAAAATACTTTTTTGATATGCGAAAATCCTTTTTGTTTTGATAAACCGCTCCTATATTATTATATGAAGTTGCCCTTGGGTGAGAAAACGATTTTATAAAATTATTATTTATACTCCTCAAAGCCTTATTATGATATTCAATGGAATTGTTATAATCCTCAAGTTCGTTATAAATTTGTCCTAGAAGGTTGTATGAATTATACGAAATATCGTTGTAATTTTTGTTTTTTATAATTTTTAAAACTTTAAAAACTGCCTTTTCAGCTCCTAAAAAATCACTCTCCGTATACTGTAATGTCGCTTTATTAAAAATCGTTGACGCAACATTATAAGTATCATTTAACTCTAAATATTTATTTTCAGCTTTATTATAATAATAAAAAGCACTGTCAGAGCGTTCTTTTAACAAAAAATAGTCTCCTAAATATACATTCCCTTTTGCAATACTATAATTATCCCGTTGCACTCCGGACTTTTTTATGATAAGCATTACCGTTTTTTTATAGTCCTCAAAACGATCTAAGTTATAATATCGATTGGCTATTTTGAATAAATTTGTACGGTAAACAGAATCATTATTTTGACGGTTGACTATAGCCGAGGCTTTTTGAATATAATGCTCTCTTTGATCTAGTGATAAATCAAAATTATTAGCCAACGAAAAAAAAATCTCTAAACTATCCTTTGGAATTGTCTTGTTTTTTGTAACTATTTTTTTTTTGGTGCAATTCACACCTAGAAAAAAAAACAAAAGAATAATATATAAAGTAGGTTTCAATGGGCGGTGTATTACAATATCAAAAATAAGGAATTAAACGGCTACCAAAAAAAAAGCTGCCAAATATTTGACAGCTTTGATAGAATTTAAAAATATTACGTACTAATCATTCTTTTTATTCCCTCCTACAGATGTATTTGCAATAAGCTCCATATTTACATTTTCAATTTTAAAAGCAGTCTCTTTAGATACTTTCATTGCTGATGGAGAAGATTCTTTCTTAAAAGTAAAGGAGGTCAACACCAAAACTATCCCTATTAAAACAGTGGTTATAATTGTATTTTTCATGATTAATATTTCTTAAAGAATTGTATCTGCTTTACCTTTTTATAAACTATCCCACCAATCAGATATTTTGTCTAGTAACGTAGGTTCTGGTTTAGGAGGGGTATCATCTTTTTTATTCCCACCAACTGAACCTTCTCCACCAAGCTCCAATTTCATCGAATTTAAAATCAAAATCTCAATTTGACCTTTGTTATTACTTAATGGAGTAATGTTTGCGTTTGATTCTACTGAAGTAAGTACCATTAATAACGTGAATAATCCTAATGTTGCAATTGATTTTTTCATGATTTGGGGTTTTATATTTATATTATTTTAACTCATTATAGTGCTGATTAACAGCTTATCTTGAGGTAAAACTACTATACAAAATACAAACAACAATCAATAAAAATAGGTTAATGGTAGAACAGGTCTGTGTACGAGTGTACAGGTATGAAAATTGGGTAAAGTGTGGAAATTTATATTTCTAAATAATTCCCGTTTGCAAAATCAGTGATAATTTGGTCAACATTCGCTTTGTACATTTTAGAATAAGGTATGCGTGCGTTGGAGTTTTTTATATAGCAAAGAGCATTACCGCTGTGAATTCTAGAAATGTAGTTTCTGTTTACGATGTAACTTTTATGAATCCTCGCGAAGGGTTGAGACAAAACTGTTTCAAAATATTTTAGTGTTTTAAAAGCCGTTATTAGTTCCCCATTGTTCAAATGAATGTCTGTAGAATTATTATCTGCTTTTAGGAAACAGATGTCTTTTGCATCAATGTACCGGTAGTCACCATAGGATTTAATACACAAACGCAAGGATTGAACTTCAGGCACTGAACTTACTACAGGGAACTGCTGATGGTGAAATGTTGCAATCTCATTTGTAATTCCTTCCTTTTCTACTTTTTTATTTAACCTCAACAAAAATTTTACAATAGTAGAAGGCTCAATAGGTTTGATCAAATATTCCCTAACACCATATTGAAAAGAGTCATACGCCAGTTTTTTATCACGAGTAGTAACTACAAAAATGGGCATGACACTCAAATATTTATAAAGGCAATCTATAAAATGCAACGCCAAATTTGAGTTGCGGTCTTTTGGGTCTATTTCTATAAAAATAATATCGGGTTTGCACTCTAATACAAGATCTAAGCCGTCAGTGGCATTATAGGAGGATCCCACATAGCAAAGTTCCTGAAATCCATCTGCAACCAATTTAGTTTGCAAGAGACTTTCTGGGTCGTCATCTATAATTATGTATTTATATTGCATTTTTGGGTTTGTAATTTATAATCCTCTACAATTCAATATTTTCAGCACTTTCTAAAGTGGTATTTTAAACGACAATTAAAAACAAAAGTATAAAATATCCTATACCAAGTTCAAAAAACATTTTCCTCATTGAAAAACTTTACAATATAACGTTTTATTTTTTTTTTTGAATTATTCTACAATACGATACTACTGGTTATCATTCTAAGATTTATACTCAAAATTTATGGGGAAAATAAATATCACTTTTCTAAAATATTTTAGTGAAAATAATTTTTAATTAAAATTTATCTTACTTTTATGAAAAAAAATCATGAGAAAAACAACTACTTTATTATGTTTATTTTACTGCTGTATAGCGTTTAGCCAAGAAAAAGAAGTGTTAACCTTCAAGAAAAATGAAATTAAAGGAAATGCATTATTTCTCGTTTTAGGTGCCGTAGAGATTACCTACGAGAGACTAATTACAGAGGATAGTGGTTTAGGTGCAACCGTTTTCTTTGTTGCCGAAGATGAATTTGATAGCAATTTTAACTTAACTCCTTACTACCGTGCTTATTTTGGAAAAAAAACAGCTGCTGGATTTTTTGTGGAGGGTTTTAGTATGATTAGCACAGGAAAAGATGGCTCCTATTCTCAATATGACCCTGTAAACCAAAACTACTATACCGTAAAGGGCAAACAATATTCCGATTTTGCTCTTGGTTTTGGTCTTGGTTCTAAATGGATTCACAAACGTGGCTTTGTTTTTGAAATTAATGCGGGAATAGGTCGAAATTTACTAAGTACCAATAGCCCAGAGATTGTTCCGCGTGGTGGTATAACACTAGGTTACCGTTTCTAAACAAAAAAGCTTCTCAAATGAGAAGCTTTTTTTATGCTATAATTATAATGCACTACATTTTCATCAACCAGTTTTTCATTGAAACTTCATTTTCAATAATGGCTTTTAAATCCGCAATAGCTACACGGTCTTGTTTCATACTATCTCTATGACGTATGGTTACCGTTTGGTCTTCGGCTGTTTGATGATCTACTGTGATACAAAATGGTGTGCCTAATGCATCTTGTCTTCTATAACGTCTTCCTACTGCATCTTTCTCATCATAAGACACATTGAAATCCCATTTCAAATCATCAATAATTTGTTTAGCAATTTCAGGCAATCCATCTTTTTTAACTAATGGTAAAATAGCTGCTTTAGTTGGAGCCAGAACTGAAGGTAATTTCAGAACTGTTCTAGTTGAACCATCTTCTAAAGTTTCTTCTTTTAACGAAGTTGCAAAAACCGCCAAGAACATTCTGTCTAATCCTACTGAAGTTTCCACTACATAAGGAACATAATTCTGGTTCAATTCAGCATCAAAATACTGTAATTTTCTACCTGAAAATTGCTCATGTGCTTTCAAATCAAAATCAGTTCTAGAGTGAATTCCTTCTAATTCTTTGAATCCAAAAGGGAAATCAAATTCTATATCAGCAGCAGCATTAGCGTAATGTGCTAGTTTTTCGTGATCGTGAAAACGGTATCTTTCTTTCCCTAAACCTAGAGATAAATGCCATTTTAGTCTGGCTTCTTTCCAAAACTCATAATGCTTCATTTCTTCGCCTGGACGTACAAAAAATTGCATCTCCATTTGTTCAAACTCACGCATACGGAAAATGAATTGTCTCGCTACGATTTCGTTTCTAAACGCTTTACCGGTTTGTGCAATTCCAAAAGGAACTTTCATTCGTCCAGATTTTTGCACATTTAAGAAGTTTACAAAAATACCTTGAGCAGTTTCTGGACGCAAGTATAAATCCATTGCTGTATCTGCTGAGGCTCCTAATTTAGTACCAAACATCAAGTTGAATTGACGCACTTCGGTCCAATTACGAGAACCAGATTCTGGACAAGCAATTTCTAATTCTTCTATCAAAGCTTTGACATCTTCAAGATCGCCATTGCCCAAAGAACGGCCCATTCTTTCTAGAATTTCTCTTTCTTTGGCTAAATATTCAACCACTCTAGCATTAGTCGTAATGAATTCTTGCTCATTGAAAGCGTCTCCAAAACGAACTTTTGCTTTTTCGATTTCTTTTTTTGCCTTTAAATTTAATTTTTCGGCATAATCTTCTATTAAAACATCGGCTCTATATCTACGTTTAGAATCTTTATTATCAATCAAAGGATCGTTAAAGGCATCAACGTGACCTGAGGCTTTCCAGGTGGTAGGATGCATCAATATTGCAGCATCAAGGCCTACAATATTCTCGTTCATTTGCACCATTGCTTTCCACCAGTACTCGCGTATGTTCTTTTTTAATTCCACTCCGTTTTGTGCATAATCATAGACTGCACTTAAACCATCGTATATTTCGCTTGACGGAAAAATAAATCCGTACTCTTTTGCATGCGAAATTACATTCTTAAATAAATCTTCTTGTTTTGCCATAGTACTGCAAAAATATAAAAAGTGAACTTAAAAAAAAGAAAATTATGAGTCAATGGAGCATTGATTTGTTTATATTTATCAATAAATACCTGATTATATGTTTGAAAGCTTTATAAATCTCTTTTTTCCAAAAGTTTGTTCAGGGTGCGATTCTTTTTTGGTTGCCAATGAATTAGTGATTTGTACCATTTGCAGACACAACATTCCCTTGACAAATCATCATTTGATGGAAAACAATGAGGCGTTCAAGAAATTCTATGGACGTATACCGGTAATTCATGTATCAGCTTTATTTTATTTTAGAAAAAAAGGCATTGTACAGCAAATCATTCACAACTTAAAATACAAAGGTCATGAAAAGGTAGGGACACTTATTGGGGATTGGTATGCTCATGAATTAAAAATTGTTGAAGCGTTACAAGATGTAGATGCCATTATACCCGTTCCTTTACACCCAAAGAAGCTTCGAGAAAGAGGTTATAATCAAGTTACAACATTTGGCAAAGCACTATCATTAAATTTAAAAATCACTTACGATGATACTATCTTAAAACGCAATGTATACTCAAAAACACAATCAAAAAAAAACTTATTAGGTCGTACTGAGGGTATAGAAAGCGTGTTTGATGTTGTATTTGATGAAAAAGATCACAATAAGCACTTTCTATTAATTGATGATGTGATTACAACTGGAGCCACACTTGAGGCATGCTCAAGGGCTTTGCTGAAAATTCCTGGAGCCAAAATAAGTATTGTTTGTATGGCTATGGCGCAATCTTAAAACGGTACATTATTGGTTTACATAGGTATTAAAAAATCCACATTCGGCAATTACATCTTTGTAATATTGTGTGTTTGCATATTCCTTTTTTAATTTTTGAAAGCCATCCCATGCTTTAAAATTAATGTTATCGCTCTCTACTTCCCACCAGTTTGAGTTGGCATTGTATTTTTGATTGTAAAATTCGTTTCGCTCACATTTAGCCAGCATGTATTGACATTTTGCTTTTTGCTCTTGGGTTTTAGCCGCTGTAAATGCTATTTGATAATACTTTTTTGCTTGATTACAGTTTGTAATCATTGCTTTGACTTTATCCCTAAAAAAATAAGGACTAGAACCAAATCCTACAATTTCACTTTCATAAAACAACCTCGCATTACCATAATGTGTAATATTGTAAAATCCATTTGCAACTAATAACGCATTAGTATAAACATCTTGCTTACTGTTGATGTTGTCTTCCATGATTTTCATGGTGTTTAGGAAATCTAGAAAGGTATATTTCTTTTTTTGATATGCTGCATGATCACAATCATGACAATCCTTAATAGATCCATTAAAAGGATTTCCTAACAATACACTGTTTTGTATCTCTCCAGATTGTTTCATGAAATTTAAGGCTTGCGCAATCTTATCGTCATAAGTGCACACAACTGCTTCATAAGCGTTAATATCCATGAGGTTGTAATCATAATGTTTTACAGCTACTTCTTCCAGAGGCGATTTATTTTTTTTAAGCAAAAACGTTTTCATTTGAGTTACGTTTGCTGGAGAGTCATAAAACGTATCATTTTTTAAAAACAATTCAGCCATTATAGCGTTTTTTTGAGATTTAAATACTGTTGATAAGTAATTTTTACTCCATTCTCTTGCATTTTGATAGCGCAAGTATTCTATTTTTTCTTTATCCAATTCAAAATACAACCACTTTAGATCACTCAAAATGGTGTTGTAATTTTTATCAGTAATGACCTCTATTTTGCTTAAATTAGTAACAAAACGCAACAGGCGGAGTTGACTTACCGCTAATTTGGTTTTGGGCATCGTTTTTTCGGCCTTATCAAAATTTGATGATGCATTATTAAAGTTTCCATTTAAAGTTTCAAGATATCCTGCGGCTAAATGCCACAAATGAGGCTGTTTTGTTTTACCAGATTTAGCAATTTTTACTACTAGGTTTAATGCGCTAGGAGAAACACTGTCCTGTGTTCTTTTTTTAAACTGTGCTACAGTACTATTTTTAAATGATTTATCAATTTTATTCTCTTGATTGTTGATTAATCTAGTTAATAAAAAACCCAGATGTTCACTGTCTGGCTTTAGATTATAAATGGTCTCAATGGCTTTTTCTTCATCACCATAGTAGCCTTGAATAGCCCAAAGGGCTGCTTTCTCTTGATTATTTTTAGCCATTTTTAAAGACTCGGTCCAATCAAGTTGCTCTTGAGGATGAAAACAGTATGCTGATACTATACGCAAACGAGGACAATGATCAAAAACTTGACTGTACAAATAATTAGATTCGGCATAATTTTTATTGCGATAATTCATGCCCGCTAGGTACGAAAGTGATCTGTAGTAAAGCATATTTTTTGGCACAACATCTTTAGTTTTCTCAAAAAAAGAAAATGCACTTTTTTGATCGTCAATATAAAAATAGGCTTTCATTAATTGAAACCAATATCTGTTTTTTAGGAATGAATCGGTGCTTGTATTGTATTTTTTTTCTAATGCTAAGACCCATTTGGCATCAATAGGAATAACTGTATTGAGCTTGTCATAACTCCAATAATCATAAGTAACAGAGGCAACTTCAATAGCTTTAGCATAATGCAAAAAAGTAATAAAGTCTTTTGTTTTTTGATCATTCAATTTAAGTTTGCTTGACCATTTTTGAACACTTTTATTTGTTTTTTTAGAACTAAAAAAAGTAAAAAGTTCCTTTACATCAACAGCACTGGAATCTATGAGAAAAAATTTAACCTGATCTGGGTTTACGCTCCCTTTGAGGTACAAACTCCAGTCTGAAACAATTTCATCATTAAACCGCATACTATGTTCTGTATCAAAACCACGTTCATAAAAAACGTCAGTTGATAAAAAAAGTGGTGTATAAGAAGCATCTACAAATGTTTCGGGAGCAAAATTAGAATCAAAAAACCAGCCCCAATCATCACCACCTCCGCAAGCATAAATTATAGAATATACGGATAATGTAATGGCACTAAAAACGAGCCACAGCTTGTTTAAAAATGTTTTTTTCATAATGAGATAGGTTTATTTCGTCAAGATCATAAAAAATTATTTCTTTGGGATACGTATTCATGTGTGATTCTAAATCAGCACTCATGTCTTTAATTTGTTGTGCGGTGACACGTTCTATTTTTAACACATCATGTCGCTTATAAAACGTCCCTCCCTTATAATTTGAATTGTTAGCCACAAAAAACAAATTCATTTTAGCAGTAAAATTAGTGTCTTTTTCTAAGCTTTTGTAATCTATTTTAGGCTTTAAGCCAATGACTTTTTGATCTCTAATATGAACAGCCCAAGAATAAACAGGCAAAGCAAGGTTTAATTTTAATGGATATTTTTCTAAACTATGTAGATATTTGCTGGCTATTTTACGATCATAAATAGAATTTAAGGAATCTGGGGCTATTTTACCCATATTGTAATACATTAAAACACCACAATCTACAGCCGGAATCTTGGTTTTATTAAAATACTTTATTTGATGAAGTCGTATTGTAGCCGAAAGTTTTTTTCTAGAAATGGATTTAAAAACTTCAATAAATTTCATGTAATTATCTTTACTCTCCAGAGTCCAGTCACAATCAATTTGGATTTCTTGACATGAAATTTGGTTAGTAGCATTAATTTTAATTACAAAATCAAAAATTTTTCTTGCTAAAAGCGCTACATCAAGGGACTGATTAAGCATCACCTTATTCTTAATGTAAACAACAGGCACCACAGTTAAAGCATTTATTTTTTCTTTAAAATGTATGGGTGCAAGCGGAAAGGGTTGGTTATTTTTATCAATATCAACATCAAAATACCGAATATAGATTTTCTTAACGTCATTTTCTTTTAAAACCTCCCTTTCTCCAGGAGATAATTTAAATACTGTTTTCCAATAATAAAATGCAATCTCAGGTTCTTTGTGTGAATTACAAGAAACTAAAAAACATAAAGCAAGTACAGCAAATAAGATTTTCTTCACAACAAATCACGTTTAAAAACTTTAAAACTACAAAATAATATACTTGGACACTCTTTTTCTACTTCAAAATTGAAAATATAAGACGACTGAGTGTTATACAATTGGTGGAAATTTTTGGCTTAATTAGGAGTGCTACGCCTAAGATAAAACACACAATCAGTTGACATACAAATTACTTACACCTCAATATCCCAAGCAATAGGATAATTTAATGAAATTATAACGAAATAGAATTTCCGTTTCCAAACTTTAATGTTTAAATTTGAATAATATATTAATTCACTTATAAAATAATTATATCATGGCTTTTGAATTACCACAATTACCTTATGCATACGATGCATTAGAACCACATATTGATGCTCGTACAATGGAAATCCACCATTCTAAGCACCACAATGCTTACACAACCAATTTGAATGCTGCCATTGCAGGAACAGATATGGAAGGTAAAACCATTGAAAATATCTTGATTAATCTTGATTTAAAAAACGCTGCAGTACGCAATAACGGTGGTGGATTTTACAACCATAACTTATTTTGGACAGTGATGACACCTAATGGTGGTGGGTTACCAACAGGAGATTTACTTGCTGCAATTGAAACCGCTTTTGGAACATTTGAAGAATTCAAAGCAAGTTTTAGCAAAGCTGGGGCTACACAATTTGGTTCAGGATGGGCTTGGCTTTGTGTACAAAAAGGCGGAAAAGTAGAAGTTTGTGGTACACCAAACCAAGATAATCCATTAATGCCAGGTGTAGGTTGTGGCGGAACACCTATTTTAGCAATGGACGTTTGGGAGCATGCTTACTACTTAAACTACCAAAACAGAAGACCTGATTATATTGAAGCATTTTTCAACGTAATCAACTGGACTGAAGTTTCAAGAAGATTTGCTTTAGAGAAATAATCTTTTAAGAGATTAGAATATAGAGAATAGACAAATGACTTAAAAGTTGTTTGTCTATTTTTTTTATCTAAAAAAGTATTACTACTCCTTATTAAAAAAGACGAACAAACACTTGGCTTATTCGTCTTTTTTTTTCTCTTCTCTTTATTCTCTCCTCTATATTCTTATTTCTTCCTTGACTTTATTCCAATAAAAAAGGTGGAATTGCTTCCACCCTTTTTGCCCCAAATCTACCATAAATTTAACCTACTAATATTATGGTGATATAAATATATATATTTTATATTGTTTAGTCAAATAAATTAGATGAACAACTTATAAAATCGATTAAAACCTCTTTTATTCTTATTTCTAATATGCTCGTGCATCTTTACCTTCATAAAAGTTCATAAAAGCGCGGTTCACTACCCTATTTCCTCCTGGAGTTGGATAATCCCCAGTAAAGTACCAATCCCCTAAATTTTTTGGACAAGCTATATGTAAATCTTCAACTGTTTGAAAGATAATTTTCACTTCGGCTTTTATTTCTGATGAACTTAACATTTCAGCAATTTTATCTGAAATCTCTTGAGCTTCAAAAGGAGCATAAACAGCCGTTACATAATTCACAACATCATTATCTTTATAATTTTCTTGAGCTTTACATTTAGCATACACTTCATCTATAATATGATATAAATTCCTTTCTTTAAGTAATTCAAGAGCAGCTCTAAAAGCCACTAATCCCTCTAGTTTGGCCATATCAATACCGTAACAATCAGGATAACGAATTTGCGGAGCCGATGAAACAATTACAATTCGTTTTGGATTCAAACGATCCATCATTTTGATGATACTCATTTTTAAAGTAGTCCCTCTTACAATACTATCATCAATAATAACCAAGTTGTCTGTGGGTTTAATCACACCATACGTTACATCATATACATGCGCTACAAGATCATCACGACTACTATCCTCAGTAATAAAAGTTCTTAATTTCGCATCCTTTATAGCTACTTTCTCAGTACGTATTTTAACTGAAAGCAACTCCTGTAGCGTTTCCTTAGTTAAGGTATTTCTGTTTTCTAAGATGAAATTATTTTTCCTTTGATTTAAGAAATCCTGAGCAGCCTCTACTAATCCGTAAAATGAGGTTTCAGCCGTATTGGGTATATAAGAGAAAACGGTATTGTCTGTATCTTCATCTATAGATTTTAAAACTGCTGGCAAGATTAATCTTCCTAGAGTTTTTCTTTCTTGGTAAATTTCGGCATCGCTACCTCTTGAAAAATAAATGCGCTCAAAAGAACATGCTTTTTTAACCGTTGGAGGCAAAATTTCTTTCATAGAAATCGTGCCATTTTTCTTGATAATCAAAGCATTTCCTGGTTCAATTTCTTGTACCGATTCGAAAGGAACATTAAAAACGGTTTGAATCACTGGTCGTTCTGATGCTACTACCACAATTTCATCATCTTGATAAAAATAAGCAGGTCTAATTCCGGCAGGATCTCTAAATACAAATGAATCACCGTGACCTAAAAGTCCAGCCATGGCGTATCCTCCATCTAGATTTTTAGCTGCGCGTGCTAAAATCTTAGCGACATCTAATCGTTCCGCAATTACAGGTGATGCCTCTCTCTTACTCAATCCTTCGTTTTTGCAATCTTGATACAAATCTGTAACTGCATTATCTAGAAAATGACCTATTTTTTCCATTACGGTCACTGTATCAGCCATCTCTTTTGGATGCTGTCCTAGATCAATCAAATTTTGAAAAAGCTCTTTAACATTAGTCATATTAAAGTTTCCTGCTAAAATCAAGTTACGATGCATCCAGTTATTCTGACGTAAAAATGGGTGAACACTCTCAATACTATTTTTACCAAAAGTCCCATAACGTACATGTCCTAGAAACAATTCACCTAAATATGGCAATTTTTGTTTTTGTAAAGCCACATCATCAGCATACTCAGGGTGCGCTGCCATTTCTTCGTTTATTCTGTCGTTTATTTGTTTAAAGACATCTTGAATAGGCTGCGCATGATTTGATCGTACACGACTGATGTACCGTTCACCAGGTTCTACATCTAGTTTAATACTTGCAAAACCAGCTCCATCTTGACCTCGGTTGTGTTGCTTTTCCATCAAAAGATACATTTTCTGGATTCCGTAAAATGCGGTTCCATATTTCTCTTTATAATATTCAAGCGGTTTGAGTAATCTAATTAAAGCTATTCCACATTCATGTTGTAAAGCATCGCTCATTGTAGTGTAATTTGTTGTGTTGTTGTGATATTCTGAAATTAGTAAAGCATAAGTTTTATGTTTTACAAAAGTAAAAACTAAAATTTCCTGCTACTATTTTTATACAAAAAAAACCCCGTTTCCGAGGTTTTAAGATATTATAATTCTATGTCAAATTGTGTTAGCGATTTGAATTGTTTTAATCGAGACACAACTTCGGTCTTATCTAAAGTTAGCATTCTCTCGGTACCAAATTTTTCTACACAAAAAGAAGCTAAGTTAGAACCCTGAATGATAGCATTTTTCATATTCTCAAAAGAGATGTTTTCGCTTTGAGTCAAGTAACCTGCAAATCCTCCTGCAAATGTATCTCCTGCTCCTGTTGGGTCAAACACTTCTTCTAATGGTAATGCTGGAGCAAAGAAAACTTCCTTATCATGAAAAATAAGTGCGCCATGCTCTCCTTTTTTAATTACCACATACTTAGGACCCATAGTTTGAATTTTGGCAGCAGCCTTAACAAGAGAATATTCTCCAGAAAGTTGTCTCGCTTCCTCATCATTGATAGTGATTACATCAACGCGCTTGATTACGTCTAGCAATTCAGGTAAAGCACAATCCATCCAAAAATTCATTGTGTCTAGCACTACTAATTTAGGTTGTGTTTCCATTTGATCTAAAACACTGCTTTGTACTAATGGATGTAAGTTCCCTAGCATTACAATCTCAGCATTTTTATAATCTTGTGGTACTTTTGGTTGAAAATCAGCCAAAACATTTAATTGCGTATCTAGTGTATCTCTTGAGTTTAAGTCATTGTGGTAACGACCACTCCAAAAGAATGTTTTACCACCTTGTACAACTTCTAGTCCAGAGATATCAATGTTTCTTGAAGTTAATAAATCTAAATATTCTTGAGGAAAATCATCTCCAACTACAGAAACAATGGCTGATTGCACATTAAAAAAAGAAGCAGACAAACCAATATATGTTCCTGCACCACCTAAAATTTTGTCCGTTTTCCCAAATGGAGTTTCAATTGCGTCAAAAGCTACTGTTCCAACAATCAATAATTTATTCATTATATACGTTTCAAATTAAGGCGCAAAGATAGTTTATAAGTTGTAAAGTTGCAAAGCACAAGACATGTAAAGTTTTGCCAATTTAAACAACATATTTACAACAATTTAGCTTCTTCTTTTTCATAAAAAGCATCCACAGAAAGTTGTTTTTGAATGGATGCCATAACGGCTAATTCATCACACCTTTCGTTTTGCACATGATTGTTATGCCCTTTGATCCATTTAAAATCGACTTTGTGTTTGCGGTATACTAGTAAAAACCGTTTCCACAAATCGGCATTTTTCCTGTCAACAAATCCTTTTTTTTCCCAGCCTAAAACCCATTTTTTTTCAACAGAATCTACTACATATTTAGAATCTGAAACTACTAATACGCTCGTATTGGGATTTTTTAATTTTTCAAGTCCAACAATTACAGCTAGTAATTCCATTCGATTATTGGTCGTCCTACGAAACCCTTCATAAAACTCTTTTTTATACGGTTTTCCTACCCATTCCATGACTACACCATACCCTCCATTTCCTGGGTTTCCCTTGGCAGCGCCATCTGTATATATGTGTACATCGTGTCCCATTACAATTATAAACTTTGGTTTAAAATGCGCTTTATAACAATTGGGAAAAATTCTTGCTCTAGTTCATGTATCTTTTCGGCGATTGTTGCAACCGTATCTACTGCTGATAATGCAACACTCTGCTGTGTAATTATAGCACCTTCATCGTAATTCTCATTCACATAGTGTACCGTGATTCCCGTTTCTAATTCCTTATTGTCAAGAACTGCTTGATGTACATGCATCCCATACATACCTTTTCCACCATATTTAGGTAATAATGCAGGGTGAATGTTTATGATCTTATTAGGGAAGGCATTAATAATATTTGAAGGAAATTGGAGTAAAAAACCAGCTAAAACAATCAAATCTGGTTGGAGAGCTTGAATTTTTTGTAGTACTTCATTTTCAAATAATTGTGACTTGGTAAAAATCTCTATTGGTAAATTGTATTTTTGAACCCTCGTAATCACTCCTGCTTTAGCATTATTTGTAAAAACTGCAGCAACACGTGCTGAGCTAGTTTTTTTGAAATATTGGATAATATTTTCAGCATTTGTACCCGATCCCGAGGCAAAAATCACGATTTTTTTCATAATTACATTCTATTTGAAGCCACAAAAAAAAGCATAATAATTGAAAATAAATAACATTGAGACACCTTTGTCAAAATATATTTCATAAATTAGATGTCACATTTATTAACTAAATAGTTGTTTTAAAATAAAGTTTTTTATTTTTGCCAACAAATTAAATTCTAAAATTAAAGATTATGTCAGACATTGCATCAAGAGTAAAAGCGATTATCGTAGACAAATTAGGCGTTGACGAAAACGAAGTTGTAACAGAAGCAAGCTTCACTAATGATTTAGGAGCTGACTCATTAGACACTGTTGAGCTTATTATGGAATTCGAAAAAGAATTTGATATCCAAATTCCAGACGATCAAGCAGAAAACATCGCTACTGTAGGTCAAGCAATCTCTTACATCGAGGAAGCTAAAAAATAATAAATCAAACACCCGCTTGCATTCATGTGAACGGGTGTTATTATTTTTTAAAAATATTAAATTCAAGATTGAACTCCAATCCAAAAGATATTATTATATTACCCATAGCTATTTTGTAGTATTTCATACTGTATCAGCGTGGGTTTTATTTGTTTAAAGATAACATAACAAAGAATTTATGGAATTAAGAAGAGTTGTAGTAACAGGATTAGGCGCTCTTACTCCTATTGGAAATACTGTACAAGAGTATTGGGACGGGCTAATAAATGGCGTTAGCGGAGCTGCACCTATCACTTACTTTGATGCCTCTAAATTTAGAACTCACTTTGCATGCGAGGTTAAAAACTTTAATGTTGAAAATTTCATTGACCGTAAAGAAGCCCGCAAAATGGACCGATACGCTCAATATGCCATGGTTGCATCTGAAGAAGCAGTAAAAGATGCTGGTTTTGATATGGAGAAAATTGACAAAGACCGCGTGGGCGTTATTTGGGGATCAGGAATTGGCGGATTAGAAACTTTTCAAATTGAAGTTCTTAATTTTGCTTCAGGAGACGGGACGCCAAAATTCAATCCTTTCTTTATCCCAAAAATGATTGCTGATATTGCAGGAGGACATATCTCCATTAAATATGGTTTTAGAGGACCTAACTTTACAACTGTTTCTGCATGCGCTTCTTCTACAAACGCTATTATAGATGCTTTCAATTATATTAGACTTGGCCATGCCGATGCTATGGTTACAGGTGGCTCTGAAGCTGCGGTAACAATTGCTGGTATGGGAGGTTTTAATGCAATGCACGCACTATCAACAAGAAATGACGATCCAAAATCGGCCTCAAGACCAATGGACAAAGACAGGGATGGTTTTGTTCTAGGAGAAGGAGCAGGTGCCTTGGTTCTTGAAGAATACGAACATGCTATTGCTCGTGGTGCAACCATTTATTGCGAAATAGGTGGTGGCGGTATGTCTGCAGATGCTTACCACATTACTGCTCCACATCCAGAAGGATTGGGCGCTAAAAATGTAATGCTAAACTGCCTTAGAGATGCTGGATTACAACCTTCTGATGTAGATGGTGTAAACATGCATGGAACATCTACTCCTCTTGGCGATATGGCAGAATCAAAAGCTATTCTTCATGTATTTGGCGAACATGCCTATAGCATGAATTTAAATTCTACAAAATCAATGACAGGTCACTTATTAGGTGCTGCAGGTGCTGTAGAAACTATATCTGCTATACTTTCCTTAAAACACGGCTTAGTACCTCCTACTATCAATCATTTTACAGATGATGAGAACATTGATTCAAAATTGAACTTTACATTTAATAAAGCTCAAAAAAGAGATATGAATGTAGTAATGAGCAATACATTTGGTTTCGGAGGCCATAACGCATGCGTTTTGGTAAAAAAATTAGATATCTAATTGTATGAATATAATTAGAAAAATATTCAAAAAATCCCGTTCGGCTACAGACGGGATTTTTTTTGATTCTATCCAGAAAATCCTAGGATTTCCTCCCTTAAATCTAGAATTTTATACAAAAGCTTTCACCCATAGATCATCTAACAGGCTGGATTTATCTGGAAATCCCATCAATTATGAACGCTTAGAGTTTCTAGGAGATGCTATGTTAAGTGCAGTTATTGCCGCTCATTTATTTAATGAAGCGCCTGCTGGTGATGAAGGGTATCTTACCAAAATGCGCTCTAAAATTGTAAGTCGTGAGCATTTAAATGAACTAGGGAAAGACTTAAATTTAATTCAATTTATAGAAAGCAAAGTTCCTGTTCAACATTTTGGAGAAAATATTCATGGCAATATTTTTGAATCTTTAGTAGGTGCCATTTACCTAGATAGAGGCTACGAGTTTTGTGAAAAATTCATTAGAAACAGAGTAATCACTCCTTATGTAGATATTGCACGTCTAGAAGGCAAGGTAATTAGCTATAAAAGCTTAGTAATTGAATGGTGTCAAAAAGAGAAAAAAATATTTCATTACGATATTTTTGATGACAACTCTATTGATGGCCAACGTTTTTTTGGTGTTAAACTTAGTATTGACGATAAAGTCATTGCAAAAGCAAGGGCTACCTCTAAAAAGAAAGCAGAAGAAAAAGCATCCCAACGCGCTTATTTTGCATTTCAAGAAAAAATGGACAGAAAATAATACAATTTTCTATAAAACTATATCGTTTTCGTTCATAAATTAACAAAAACATCTTATTTAGAAGACTATACACTTCAATAGAAATGCTATATTTACATCTTATTTTTTGATGAAATGGCAAATCTTAAACTTAATTTAGGTGAATTTGATGCAATAGACTATCATCTTATTGCTATACATACCTCATTAGAAGATTATCGATTGGCTTATTTTATCAATCAAAAATTACCTATCAATTTGAGTAAATGTAGCAATGAAATTCAAATTAAGATTAAGGAGGGAGAAACAAATTTTTCAAGATTTTTCTATGAAGGTCCTGAAAATGAAATTTCTTGGGATTTAATCCAAAATAAAAATGAAGTGCTACAAGAGAAACAAAAAGAATTTTCTCAAAATTTATTTTCTGATATCAAGATGGATGTAGCTACAAAAGTATTTTTATTACCTGAGTTTAAAAAAGTAGACTACTTTTTTAAAATTGAAAATACAGATGACACCTTGAATTTAAACGAAATAAAAACACTATTAAATACCATAAATAAAGTTTCTGCGGTTTACAGCGTAGAGACAACTAAAATAAAATCTAAAAACAATTTAATTTTTTAATACAAATGCTTACAAACAAAAAAACTAAAATTGTAGCTACACTAGGGCCAGCATGTAGTACAAGAGAAACCATCAAGGACATGATTGATGCAGGAGTCAATGTGTTTCGTGTAAATTTTTCGCATGCAGACTACGAAGATGTAAAAGAAAAAATAAATATTATTCGCGGGTTAAACAAAGAGTTTGGTTATACAACAGCAATTCTTGGTGATTTACAAGGTCCTAAATTACGCGTAGGTGTTATGGAGGAAGGCGTTGTTGTTCATGATGGAGATTTAATAACATTTACCACAGCCGAAGATATTCTTGGTACTGCAAAAAAAGTATTTATGAAGTATAAAAACTTTCCAAATGATGTAAATCCTGGAGAAAGAATATTACTTGATGATGGGAAACTTATTTTTGAAATTGTTGAAACCGATAAAAAATCTGAAGTAGTTGCAAGAGTAATACAAGGTGGTGAACTTAAATCTAAAAAAGGGGTAAACTTACCTAATACAAAGATATCCCTTCCAGCAATGACTGAGAAAGATATTGAAGATGCTATTTTTGCCATTGGACAAAACGTAGATTGGATTGCATTATCATTTGTAAAAACGCCACGAGATTTACAAGATCTACAAGAATTAATAGCAGAACATTCTGAGTATAAAATTCCTATTGTTGCAAAGATCGAAATGCCTGAAGCACTAGAGAACATTGATAAAATTGTAGCCTATTGTGATGCACTTATGGTAGCTCGTGGAGATTTAGGAGTAGAATTACCAGCTCACGAAGTACCTTTAGTGCAAAAAGAATTAATACGTAGAGCAAAAACAGCTAGAATCCCAGTAATTGTAGCAACCCAAATGATGGAGACTATGATTACTAGCTTGACTCCTACGCGCGCAGAAGTAAATGATGTTGCAAACTCTGTAATGGATGGCGCAGATGCAGTAATGCTTTCTGGTGAAACTGCAACGGGTAACTACCCTGTTCAAGTTATTCAAAAAATGACTCAAATTATTGAAGCAGTTGAAGATTCTCCGCTAATTCAAGTGCCACAAAACACACCACAAATAAAAACCAAACGTTTTATTACAAAAACTATTTGTCATCACGCTGCTACTATGGCTAATGTGATTAAAGCAAAAGCTATTTGTACCCTTACTAATAGTGGATACACAGCCTTTCAAATTTCGGCTTGGAGACCTAATGCACACATTTTAGTTTTTACATCGAATGAAAGAATCCTGACTCAACTTAATTTATTGTGGGGAGTAAAATCTTTCATGTACACTAAAGATGTAAGTACTGATGATACGGTAACAGATGTAAACGAGATTGTGAAACAAAAAGGCTTTGTTCAAAAAGGAGATTTCCTTATCAATCTAGCAGCGATGCCTATTAAAGATAAAGGAATGGTAAACACCCTGAGAGTTTCTGAAATAGAATAACACTAATTACAGCCTAGCTAAACCATCCCATATCTTATGTGGATGGTTTTTTTTTGGTAAAAAACCGAAATCATAAGTATGAATTTACAGGAAATACAATTATATTTGAAGGTAAATAAAACACAAAAATTATGAGTTTGAATTCAAATAATCCGTTTTTAAATAGTAAAAGATTTTCAACTGCTGTTTCAAAAAGTGAAGAGATAAATCAAGCAACAATCATTGACTACAATGATGAAATGACCATTTCTGGCACAATAAACAAGAGCTTACTATTGTTTATGATTCTAATTGGATCAGCTACAGTAATCTGGTGGCTTACTTTTAACGGAATGAATCCACTTGTTCCTGCAATTGGTGGTGCGGTAATAGGTTTAGTGCTTGTACTTATAGCGGCTTTCAAGCCTCAATACTCGCCTTATCTTGCTCCCGGTTATGCTATTTTTGAAGGTTTATTTATTGGTGCAGTATCCGCTATTTTTGAAGCTTTGTATCCTGGTATTGTGCTTCAAGCTGTTGGTGCCACTTTTGTAACATTTATGATTTGCCTGGGTCTGTATAAGTACAAAATTGTACAAGTTAATGAACAATTCAAATCAGTTGTAATTGCGGCAACACTAGCTATAGGAACGTACTATTTAATTTCTTGGTTACTGTCAATGTTTACTAGCTTTGTTCCTGTACACCATGGTAACTCTTGGATAAGCATAGGAATTAGCGTATTTGTAATAGTAATAGCTTCCTTAAATTTATTTTTAGATTTTGATAGAATCGAAAAAGGAGCTCAGGAAAAAATGCCAAAGTACATGGAATGGTACGGCGCAATGGGATTAATGATTACTTTGGTATGGCTTTATATTGAATTTCTTAGACTGCTTAGTAAACTCAACAGTAAAAACTAATACTGATTAAACCAAAAAAACCTTTCCAAGAATTATTTTGGAAAGGTTTTTTTTATGCTGCTCTTTCAAAGGCTATGTAGTGACTTAACTCTCCTTTGTTATTAAATAAAGGATATCCTTTTATTAAACAAGCATAAACTTCTCCATTTTTTTTATAATTCATTACTACATTCTCAAAAGCTTCTTGAGCATCTATAGCTTTTTTAATTTCACTTGATGTGATTCGGTTTGTTACTTCTCCTTGAAATATTTTTGGGCTTTTCCCTAGAACTTCTTCTTCAACATAGCCGTTCATTTTTACAAGATTATGCGATGCAAAAACAATTCTTAGATTGACATCAGTTACAATAACAACATCATCTTTTAAAATAGATTGCAAATCCCAATCTGTATTTTTCCATTTATTTTTTGTTGCTAAAACTTTTATTCTAGCGGTATCTATAAAGGTATTTTGCAGTACCTTAGTGTATTCATGATGAAAATCAAAAGAATACAGCGGCAAAGTTTTGATTCGCATGCAGTTATAAAATCTTGAAAATGCGGCGTCGTATTGTGATAAATTACTCATGATGTTTACATTATTGGTCAAAAGTATATTTATTTATAATGAAAAAATATTATTTTACCAACTTTAACCATTGTTCAACTACAAATGAGTGTTTAGAATTCAAATTTTAACTGAACTACTACAATTTTTTTTTCATCGGTGTTTAAGTTATTCATTGAAATCCCTAATAGCCTTACCGAATTTTTAAGCCGTTCTTGATACAATAATTCTTTAACAATTTCTAAAATAAGAGATTTATCTGCAATAAAATAAGGTAACGTTTTACTTCTAGTTTGTTGTGTAAAATCACTATACTTTATTTTTAAAGTCACCGTTTTACCAGAAACGTTGTGTCTTTTTAATCTTTTTTCTAATGAGGATGCAATCATTTCTAATTTTTCTATCATAAAAATTTCTGATGATAGATTGATATCAAAGGTATGCTCTGCTGCCACGGACTTTGCTATTCGGGAACTTTTTACAGGGCTATTATGTATTCCTCTAACCACATCATGATAATAGCTGCCCATTTTACCAAAATGTTTTTCTAAAAAGGCTACTGATTTGTCTCTTAGCTCAAGTCCGGTAAAGATACCAAGTTGATACATCTTCTCAGTAGTAACCTTACCAACTCCATAAAATTTTCTAATAGGCAAAGCCTCAAGAAATGAAATGACTTCATCAGGTTTAACTGTTTTTTGGCCATTTGGTTTGTTATAATCACTAGCAACTTTTGCAACAAATTTATTAATTGATATCCCTGCCGAAGCGGTAAGTCCTACTTCATTATAAATTCGTGCTCTAATTTCTTGCGCTAATAAGGTTGCACTCGGATTTCCTTTTTTGTTATGTGTTACATCTAGATAAGCTTCATCTAAAGATAATGGTTCAACAAGATCTGTGTAATCGTAAAAGATTTTTTGGATTTGTTTTGAAATCTCTTTGTACCGGTCAAAACGTGGTTTAACAAATATAAGATCAGGACAGTTTTTCTTAGCTACAATACCACTCATAGCACTTTTAACGCCAAACTTCCTAGCTTCATAGCTTGCTGCGGACACTACGCCACGAACCTCAGAACCACCAACAGCGATTGGTTTTCCTCTTAAGGCAGGACTATCCATTTGTTCTACCGATGCATAAAAAGCATCCATGTCTACATGGATAATTTTTCTTTTTGACACTTCTTCTTGCATCCAAGTTGCGCATTATACAATTACTTAAACTTTTTTATGACTATCATCCTTAGCATTATCTATTTGTAAATAGTTTTCAATAACGGCAGTTTTATTTTTACTCTCCGTTGGAAAAAAGAAACTCAAGGGTTTAGTTTTAAAATGCCTCCAAATAGAGTTTGCTATATGCCTCAATTCAAACCAAGACATTCCTCTAGAACGAAAAGCGAGACCTAATGAAAGACTAAAACTGACGAGGAAATTGATTAACCCTATAATTCCAATACCAAAAATACCCCAAAATAGCATTGTTTGACTTACTTGATAATTAGATCCATATAACGCTAAAGCAAGATTCCCACTAGCAAAGGTAATGTGTCTAATATCTAAATTCAACCCTACAAACAACCCAAATGAAGCTGTACTACCCATGAAAATACCAAACCAAAAATTTGAAATAATACCAGCCCAGCGTTTTTCATATAATTTTGATAATGCCAAAGTCTTTTGGATGCCTAAATTTCGTTTTAAAAAAGGATTTTCAGCAATTCTATAATAAACCTGATTGTGCTTGTCCCTATTTGCAACACTACCTGAAATAATACCCGATAAAAATAAGAAAACACCGGCTATAGCGGCATGCAGCATAGCTAGGGAATGTATTGGACTTAAATCTTGAACTAAGTTTTCCCATTTTGATCCAGCAATATTATAATTAAAATAATAATCTATGATCCATATACCAAATAACGAAACCGGAAACGCCATAAGAACGTTTCCAACAAAGGCTATAAATTGAGAACGAAAGACACGAGCAAATAAAATGGAAAAAGCCGTATATTTTTCTATTTCTTTCCCTTTTTTAGAAGCACCATCCTCTAAAGCCTTTATTAATGCTGATGCTGTCATTGCCGGTTGCTTTGTGGCTAATGTAAATCCCAAAACGTAAATTAAGATAAATCCAAATGCATAATTCATACTATACAAAAAAGCATGACCAAAAAGACTAGTTTCTACTTTTGAAAGCGCAATTTTAATCAAACACAATATTCCTACTATAAAACCACCACCTATTGCAGTCCGCAACATCTTAAAATATTCTTTTCTGGTTTCGGTTATGTAGTGCTCACCTGTCTTAGCCGTGTGCTGAGTGATTTCATAAGATAAAAGTTGTGTACTCTCGGAAATAAATTTTCGAATATTACTCTTATAACAGTTAAACTGAATTAATTGAATACCAAGTCGTATTGTATTTGTTGTAGTTCCATTTACATCCGAAACAACTATCAAGGAAATTAAAAATTCTAATCGTTCTAACTGTTGTTTTATTTTTAATAGATTTTGGTTAACCCGTAATGATATGCCAAACTTACTACTATTATGAAACGCCTTATTTACAAAATCCAAACATTGTTTATGCAAGACTAAAAGTTGTTGATAAGACAAATCATCAGGAGTGATAAAATGTTCCTTTAATTCTTTTATTCGATCCTCAATCAAAAATAATTCTTTTTCAAAAGCAGAAAAAGGACTTTGTAATTGCTCATATTCAGGAACCATCTTGATCACTTCCCTTTCCATAGCACGACCGCTAACACGTTGTGTTATGACATGCATGGACATCATCACCTCAGATAAAGCAAAATTAGTGGGTCCTGGGTTATAAATAGTTTCTAATTTTAATAAATTGAATAAATGCTCTAACTGAATGATCGGAATAGTACTAATCCAATCTCCATCTGTTGGCAAATAAAATATTTGGTTCAAGACAAACTCTAAACTGTCTTTTTCTGGTTGAAAGGGTAGAAACTTAGCTACAATACGTTTCTTTAATTCGAAAATAAAATCTACATCTTGCAATATGGCTGCGTCCGAAAGTACCGAATTGAACTTTAAATCCTTTAAAACTAATTTCAAATACAAGGAGAATTGTTCACAAAGAGATTGATTTTGTTCTAAAAAAGAAATCAAATCCTGCAAGTCAACTGTTTTGTTTACGTCTTTTCTTGAAGGCCTTAATATACTTACCAAACGCACCAAGAGTTCATAAGAAACATTAGGAATAAAACCGCTAGAGGCATTATCAAAAAAATTTCTGAAAGTGGTTTCGAACGTTGGCTTACCTTTAGTTTTTGAAAAAAATTTCATGAATAAGAATTTATGTAAATTTACAATTCAAAAAATAGAATGACGATTTCTTTGATAACAAAAATCAATACCGCATCCGATAAAAACTAATTTGAAAGCAAAGAAAAGTACAATTCTATATCGAGAATAAAAAGTTCAAATAAAAAACGATACATTTGAATTGCTAATAACAAAAATGCTATGATTGAAATTGAAAGAAAATTTATTGTAAAAAATCAATCCTTTAAAGAAGAAATTCACACGAAAAGCATTGTATCTCAAGGATATTTAAGTTCAAATCCTGAACGTACGGTACGAGTAAGAATGAAAAATGAAAAAGGATACCTTACCATAAAAGGAATTTCAAACGAATCTGGAACTTCGAGGTATGAATGGGAGAAAGAGATACCACTGGTAGAGGCCAAAGAACTATTTAAGTTGTGCGAAAAAGGAGCAATCACAAAAACACGATATGAAATACCCTTTGGGAATCATACGATTGAGGTAGATGAATTTCATGAAGATAATGAAGGGCTTATCATTGCAGAAATCGAATTGAGTTCTGAGAACGAAAAATTTGATAAACCCAATTGGCTTGGAGATGAAGTAACAGGAGAACAACGCTACTATAACTCTAACTTAAGTATCTTACCTTTTAAGGAATGGTAATTAATTGTTTAATACTTCAAGTGTAACAAGCATTCCACCACTACCTTTATTAGAGGCAATTTCCATAAAAGCACGTTTGGTTAAATCAATTTCTCTTGATCTAACAAAGGGACCTCGGTCTATTACTTCAACAATTACTGACTTACCATTTTTTTCATTTGTTACTCTAACTTTTGTCCCAAAAGGAAGCTTTTTATGAGCAGCAGTAAGCTTAGAGTTATCAAATCGTCTGCCACTAGAAGTTTTCTTTCCATTAAACTTATCAGCATAATAAGAGGCATGAGACTCTTTTTTATACAATTTGAATGTTCCCAAAGTCGCCATCATTGAGTCAGCTTTTTTCTCCTGAATATCGGTATTTGCTCTTTCTTTTTTGATGGAGTCTTTTTCTACAAGACCTTTATTATTTGCTCCTTTAACAGAAGAAACTTTAGTATTAGAGACGTTCTGCTTTGTCGCTACAGATGTTTGACAAACAGCAATACTTACTATTGCTAAAAATATAAATAGAGTAATAGATTTTTTCATGTAATGTATATTAGTTGAACAAAAATTGCAAAAACCATACCTAGATAAAAAAAGCTCTATTTCTAGAGCTTTTATAGGCTTTTACAACCATAATTTCCATGGAATTCTTAGCAATATAAGAAGCAAACCAATACCGTAAAAAATAGAAAACGTTTTAAATTTAGACTCGCTTGAAACTAATTTTTTATGTTTAGACCAACCTATTGTAATAAGAACAATGGCAATAATATTAATTAACGGGTGCTCTAATGAAGTTAAGCGAAGTGCTTTATCCTGCATTTGACCAAAAGAATCTAACCCTAATGGCGAAACGAAATATAAAATAATACCAACTAGCAGTTGAATGTGAATAGTTATTAAAGCAAATAAGGCTATTTTACGATCTTTTGCAGTAAATTCTTTTTTAGAAAAGAATCCTATTGCAGCGTTTACAACTGCTACAACTAGAATTAAAAGTGCCAGATACGCCCAACCAGAATGAAATTTTTGAATAAAATTGTACATAAATTTTGTTTTTGTTTTAACAAATATAATAAAAAAAGACATAAAAAAAACCACTATTAGCTGAAAGCAAAAGTGGTTATAAAAAAAACTGGCCAAAGAATAAACTTTGACCAGTCTGTATCAATTTTTTATAAAATCTACAAAGTAGTTGGTTGCAATACTCTATCTAGCATTTGAATTACTCCATTAGTACCTTGGATATTAGTGATTTTAATGTTAGCATTGGTAGTCCCAACAACACCATCTTTAATTTTAACTGTACCTAATAAAATTGTAAATTTATTTGGAGAGAATAAAGTTGTAACTGAAACATCAGCAGTTGCAGTAGAAGAAGTCCAAGAAGTAGCTGAACTAGCTGTTTTATTACCGTTTTCTAAATGGTACTTTAAAATGTTCGTGATTTGAGTTTCAGTTTTACCTGTTAAATAAGTAGCCGCAGAAGTAAACGCATCATTATTTGGAGCATATACAGTAATTGCAGAAGCACCAGTAGCAGCTGTTAAACTAGCTAATACAGAAGCTTGAGGTGCAGAAGTAGCAACAGTCAATAATGAAGACAACGCAGGATTTGCTTTGATATGACTTACGAGTGTTGGTAAAGAAATTATAGCATCAACAACATGAATAAATCCATTACTTGCTTCAATATTAGCAGTTGTAACTTTCGCTCCACCATTAGCAACACCACCATTAATCACAACATCAGTACCAACTTTGTTTACAAATAAACTCAAGTTTGCGCCTGAGGTTGCTGTTGCGCTATTTTTATAAAAAGCAAATGTTCTTGTGTAACCAGCAGCTAATAAATCATCAGCTTTGGTACCTAAAGTAATTACGTGATTTTGCAATAATAATCTTAAGTCAGATATTTTAGTTGCATCTGCAGGAACAGTTGCAGATAAAGCATTAATGCTTGCACTTGTAACACCTGCTGCTGTGAATGCAGCATTAGTTGGAGCAAATACTGTGTAAGAACCTGAACTAGACAAAGTTGCCTCTAAACCTGTTTTTTTCAAAGCATCAATTAAAATACTAAAATTTGCTGGATCTGCCTTTGCGATGTCCACAATAGATTTTAGAGGAGTTACCTCTTTTGGCTCATCATTAGTGCAAGAAAATGTCATAAGAGCAACAGCTAATATTGTTACAAAAGACAGGATTTGATTTTTTATTTTCATGATTTTTATTTTTTATTAATGTGATCTATTATTTTATTGTTTTATTAATTTCCGAAAGTATATCTTAATGTAAATTGAGCCTGCCATACATCAGAGATAGACGCATTTTTTTGAAAAGTGTCTTTCACTAAGAATCTTTTCCCTTGATTGTCCGTTTGAAAAGCTAACTGATAACCTGGAATGAAATTATTAGAAAAACTTGGAGTCTGAGATACAACTAACAAAGCACCGTTAGTTATTGTAGTTCTTTGTGAAACTCCCCATTCACGATTTAATAAATTTGTGAAGTTCAATATATCAGCTCTAAACTGGAAACTATTCTTCTTACCTCCAATTTTGATAAAGAAATCCTGTGTTACAGACAAATCAACTCTGTGTAACATTGGTAATAAACTCTCATTTCTATCTACGTACTGACCTCTTTTTGATGACAAATATTTATTTTGATTAACGTATTTATCAAAAGCTGCCTCTTGTTCAGCTACAGTGTACAAAACTACAGAAGATCCTCCTAAATTTTGAGTTATAGGAACAAAACGTAAATCACTAGCTTTATTAGGAATGAATAACAAATCATTTCCACTAATACGGTCACCGTTTACATCGCCTCCATAAGCATAACTAAAAGAACTAGATTGCTCACCAATGTATCCTAAGTTAATAGAAGTTGCAGCTCCTGTTTTGTTACCGTACTCTATCTTATAACCAAGAATACCGACCATTCTATGAGGAGTATTATTGTTAGACAAACCTAATTTTTGATCATTATTACCGTTGATTGATCGAACAGAATTCCAGCTTCCAGATGCTGTTGATCCCGGAGATAACAAGTCTTGAGCTTCTGAGTGCGTATATGCAAATGAACCCCAAAGTCCTTTCTTGTATGGATACTCTAATTTAAATGTTGTAGAATAAAAATAACCTTTGTCTGTATTTGAAAGTACAATGGCATTAACTACGTTATTATTGATACGTACTCCATTGTCATTCCCAGCATATAATAATCTATTGTCTGGTCCATTAAGAAAACCTACTGGTTTTTCAAAGTTAGCATTACTGTATGCCGTTTCATTGATATTCTTACTGTAGATTGCTTCAATAGTTCCTACAAAACCTAATGGAAGTTTTTGATCTACTGCAATTGTAGTTTTCCAAACTTGAGGGAATTTATAATTTTTTTCTGTAAACGCTAAATCTATTGATGAAGGTAACGTAGGAGTAGAAGGTGTAAAATATTGGCTTGGATTGGCAGTAAAACCATATTTACCTGGACCAACATTTGCATCACTGGCGTCTACTAGCCCAGTAAGGATTCCGTTATTACCAATTGCATTAGATAAAAATACAAGTGGTGGCCTTCCTGAAAATATACCAGAACCTCCTCTAACTATTGTTTTACCATTTCCGGTAACATCTAAATTGAAACCTGCTCTTGGCTCAAAAAGATATTGAGAATTTGGCATATCTCCAGTGTTGTATTTTGAACCATTCGCAAAACTTAGCGTATTAACAAGTGGGTTTTCTAATGCTGTATCAACAAAAGAAACTCTAGTTCCTCTTAAACCGAAAGTAACTTTTAATTGATCATTTACTTTAAAGTCATCTTGAAAGTAAAGGTCTATCTTATCAGATTTTAGGATTTGCAAAGGATCAGCTCCACCAGGTAAAGCAGAATATCTAAATTGAGTTCTTACAGGCAAGTTGTTTACCGAAGGAGCTCCATTCAATTGAAGTGATTCGTTTGCTGCGTTATAAAATTCATCTAAAGAGTTAAAAATGAATACTCCATTAGAACCAGAGAAAAATAAGTTACTTGATTTAAAATGCTCATAATTTGCACCAAATAATAGAGAATGCTTTCCTATTGTCTTAGTAACATTATCAGTAAAGTGTAATGTTGAATAGTTCAATAAGTTACCTTGAGTAAAAGGATCCAAACCTGCAGAAATGAAATTCAAGTTACCTACTACACCTCCAGCTGCTGGAGAAGTACCGTTTTTAATATCAATAGTAGGAAACAACCCTCCTCCTATTAAACCTCTATCTTCAATTTGTTTGTCGTACCCTCCAATAAAGTTGTTACTCCATGAATTAGACAATTTGCTATCTAATTGTACAACAATAGATCGTGTATTATCAAGAATGGTATAACCTGAATTTTGGAACGACATTGAATTTACATTTGTTCTTCTGTTACCAAAACCTAAAGAGTTTGAATTAGAAGTCAATTCATCAGAAGAAGAATCATGATGAACATAACGAATCGAAAATTTATTATTGTCATTTATGTTCCAATCAATTTTAGCTAAGAATTTTTTAGATATTTTCTCAGCATCATAATTTTCCCATGGACCTGTTGTATAGTTGAATTTTTGTTGTAAAAAAGTAGAAAGATCCTGCATTTGTTGAAATGTAGGAGCAGATACTTGTCCACTCGGACTTGGAGAACCTGTAGAAGTCCATGTTGTTGCAGGGCTAATATTGTTTATTGTTTCGAAGTTTCCAAAGAAAAACAATTTATCTTTTATGATTGGTGCACCAATTCTAGCTCCCCAAATGTTCTCTTGAAATTTAGCAGGTACAATTCTAATTTGTCCAGCCTTAGTTCCTACGAATTCTTTTTTATTACTTCTTGTAGATGTATAAACAGATCCCTCAATTTGATTTGTACCACTTCTAGTCACACCGTTAATACCAGTTCCTGTAAAACCAGATTGACGTACATCAAAAGGAGCAACACTTACTTGTAATTGCTCAATAGCGTCTAAAGAAATTGCAGTAGAACCCGTTCTTCCTCCAGCTTGTGCATCAGAACCTAATCCAAAACCATTGTTAAAAACTGAACCATCAATTGTAAAGTTATTTAATCTTGAATCTTGTCCTCCAAAAGAACCTCCACCACCAGCATTGGCATTATATTTCGTAATTGAGTTAATTGACCTTGCACCAGTAACTGGTATAGCCGTTATTTCTCTATTAGAAAATTGCTGTGAAGCACCAGTCTTTCCTTTATTAAAAGCACCGTTTGATTTTGTAGAAACAACAACTACCTCTTTTAATGTATTTGTATCTTCACCAATAACAACATTTACAGTCAAATTACTTCCTAAAGGAGCATTGATTTCTGTAATTTCTGTTGTTTTGTATCCAACATAAGTTACTTTCAAAGTGTAAGGACCACCTGGTCTCAAACCTTGGACTGCATAAGAACCGCTGTAATCTGTAGTTGAAAAATATTTAGTCCCAGTTGGATTGTGCTTAACCTCAACTGTAGCACCTGGAAGAGTCTCTCCAGCAGAAGACTTAACAGTACCAGACATCGCGGATGTAGTAACCTGCGAATGGCCTAAAACTGATAAAAAAATAATCAAAATAAAAATAATTCTTTTCATTTTTGCTTTTTTGTTTAGTTTATTAATATTTGGCAAAATTATAACAAATTTAGTTAACAAAGTTAACACAACGTTAAGA